>JACCYK010000678.1 GCA_013696525.1 Chloroflexia bacterium | reverse complement strand
ACCCCGCAGCGCGTTGCACACGGCGATCGCGACCCGATAATAGTACCGGTCAAGGCGGATTACGAAATCGGCGACGCTAAACAGTTCCTCCGAGATGTGGTCGGAGCCGACGGTGAGCACGGCGCCGAATAGCGACGAGGCCTTCCCGGCGAGCACGGGCAGCAGGTCGGCCAGGCGGAACCGGACCAACCCGGCAAGTTCCGCCGGATGGGGCCGATAGGCGGTCAGTGGCCGGTTGTCGATGAGGAGAAAGACCTCCTGCAGTTCGCGGTCGATGATGCCTGGCTCTAGCTCACTGGTACAGATGCGCACCCCGAGCGGTCGTAGGGCCGCCAGGTCCGGCACGATCCCGATCTCTTCCTCGACCTCGCGGACCGCCCGCGCCAAATCTTCACCGGCGCGAAAGTGGCCGCCGACCGTGGCACCGAGACAGCCAGGAAAGGTGTCCTTAGCCGGCGATCGCCGTTGAAACAGGAGGAACGGATCTCCCCGCTCGTCGTGGCCGGCCACCCAAACTTGAACGGCGCGGTGCCAGTCGCCATCGCGATGGACGGCGGCCCGAGGCTTGGTGCGGCCGGTCAAGGTGCCGTCGGCCAGCACCACATCGAACAACTCGTTCGGGTCTTGCGCTTCATCCATGCGAGGCCGCCCATTCCTCCGCCAGCAGCCCGAAGAGGAGAACATCCTCGTAGCGGCCATCGAGGAACGCGGCCTGGCGTAAGGTGCCTTCCGGCCGGAAGCCGCACCGCTCGTACAGCCGATGGGCGCGGACGTTCCAGGCTTCGCTGCGGAGCCAGACCCGGTGCAGGTTCCAACCGCCGAAGCAGGCGTCGATCACGGTATGCACCGCGTCAGTTCCCAGCCCTTGCCCCCAACGCTCCGCGTCACCAATCAGCAACGACAGCTCGGCCCCCGCGCTTCGAGCCGTTCCGCCCGCAGCACGACCAGCCCGACCGCTTCCGGCTCCGGAGTCGCGATGATCAGCGCCGCCGGCCGCCCCAGCGTCGCTTCCTCCTCGATCCAGCCTTCAATCAGGCGCTGCACCTCGGTCAGCGAGGTCGCCGGGGCCGAGGCGCCCCAGCCGCGCATCACGGCCGGGTCGTTCAACCACCCATGCACCACCGCCGCGTCCGCCCGCTCCACGGCCCGCAGATCGACCAGCTCGCCCCGGATCATTGCCTGCTCATCTGTCTTCCCTTGCCCGCGCTCGGCGCCACGTCGCTTCACCGCTCATGCCGCCGCGTTCACGCCATGGTACCGGATCGCGACGCGGCGCTTAACCTCGTAACGTTTACGCTCAATAGGCGCACTACGCTGAGAGCCGAGCACTGGGCCGGCAATGACGGTACGATCCTGATCCCCGCCGGGGGTCCGCTCACCGGAGCGCGAGGACCAGTAGGCGCCCGATTCCCATCCGTTCGTTACGACCTGGAGACGACTGCCATGGTGCAAGAGTTTGTCTCCCGTGGGTTTCGCGGCCGTCGTCGCAAGGATCCGGCGGTGGCGGACCGCCTGCCGCCCGGCCAGTATCTGACGCGGGACTTCCCGGTGCTTTCGGCTGGACCCACGCCGCGTCCGGTCCTAGCGACCTGGGATTTCATGATCACTGGTGAGGCCGAGCCGAGTCAGCGCTGGACGTGGGACGAGTTTCGCGCGCTGCCAAGCGAGACGGTCACGACCGACATCCATTGCGTTACCAAGTGGTCGAAGCTCGATACCGTCTGGGAAGGGGTATCGCTCGACACCCTCCTCGACGGGATCGAGACCAGCGCGGACTACATCGTTGCCAGGTGTGATGGAGACTACACCACGAACTTGCCACTGGCGGAGGTCACCGGCGGCAAAGCCTGGATCGCCTTCGCCTACGACGGCGAACCGCTGGAACCGGTGCATGGCGGGCCGGCTCGCCTCCTGGTGCCCCACCTCTATTTCTGGAAAAGCGCCAAATGGGTCCGCGGCTTGGTCCTGACCAGCGATGACCGGCCCGGCTTCTGGGAGAGGCTCGGGTATCACAACTTCGGCGACCCTTGGCGGGAACAACGGTATTGGGGCGACTGAAGTGGTCACCACGCGACGGGCACCGGCCGCGACGCCGCCAGGGCGCCTGCCCTGGCGACTGCGACAGGTAGCCGGCATCATCGACGAAACCCCGCGAGTCAAGACGCTGGCCCTGGATGTCCCCGGCTGGCCGGGGCACCGGGCCGGGCAGCATGTTGACGTCCGCCTTACCGCCGAGGATGGCTACCAAGCCCAGCGCTCCTACTCGATCGCCTCGCCGCCCGAGGAGGAGCGGGTGTTGCTTACCGTCGAGCGGCTGGCGGACGGCGAAGTCTCACCCTATCTGACCGGCGAGCTGCAATCGGGCGACCAGATGGAGCTGCGCGGTCCCATCGGCGGCTATTTCACCTGGACGGCTGGCCAGGATGGCCGGCTGGTCCTAATCGCGGGCGGCTCCGGCATCGTCCCCCTGATGGCGATGCTGCGGCACCGGGCCCGGGCCGGCGGTGAGGCGCCGGCCACGTTGCTCTACTCGTCCCGCTCCTTCACTGACATCATCTATCGGTCCGAGCTCGATGACCTAGTAGCCGCCGATCCCACGCTCCGGGTCATCCACACCCTGACC
>JACCYK010000677.1 GCA_013696525.1 Chloroflexia bacterium | reverse complement strand
GGTTTTTTGGCGCCGATGACCCTGCCGTGCACCGGCCCGATCGTCATGAGCGTTTTTGTGCTTGGGATCGGGAGCGCGACGGAACTTGGTGCGAGCCTGCTCTATTTCCTCACCTTCGGCGCCGGTTTCGGCTGGCCACTTGTCGCCCTGCCGCTGGTCGCGGCTCCGCTCCAGCGGGGTGTCACCCGCGGGCTGGCGGGAAACTCGCGGCGCTTAGGGCGCCTGGCCGGCGCCCTGCTGATCGTGATCGCCGCCTTTGGCGTCTGGGTCGATGTGGTGCCCAACCTCAATGGTGCCGGGGCATTCCGTGCCGTGGTGTCTACGGCGCCGGCGGTCCCAGAGCCCGCGGGGCAGCCGGCTCGCCCGCTCGTTCCCGAGACGCCGTGACCGTCCCTGCCAGCGCGGGCGCTGGTCGAAACGACGCTTGCGCGACGATCCGGCTCAACCCGGTTTGGCGGGTGCCAACCATCGCCCCAGCCGATCTGTTGGCTCTGACCCGGCCCTGGCGCGGCACATCACCCTGATGACGAAATGCTACCGAGGAGCGCGCCACAGCGGCTCCCGCCTCCGGCCGGACCGGCCTCCCACGGCGCTCGGATCGGGTCGATATCGATACCGACTACGAGCTCTTCGCATCCGTCACGGGCTGACCGGCCTCTTTCCAGGCCGTGAAGCCGCCATCGAGGTGGGCCACGTTCGCGTAGCCCATCCGCTGGAGGGTGTCGGCCGCCAGCGCCGAGCGCCCACCGGAGGCGCAATGCAGGATGACCCGTCGGTTGGGATCGAACTCGGCCCGGTGGTAGGCGCTGGTCGGGTCGGCCCAGAACTCGATCATACCCCGCGGCGCCTGGACCGCTCCCGGAATCGCCCCATGCTCAGCTCGCTCCCCGGGCTCACGCAGATCGACGAGCAACGCATCCCCCCGCTCGACCTCCGCTGCTACCTCGTCCACGGTCAGGTTCGCCACGCGCTGCTTGGCTTCAGTCACCAGTTCCGCCGCGGTCTTCGCCATGATGGCCTCCTTCTATCGGCGTCGCCGAGCGGTGCGACCGCTCTCCACCATATTCTCGCACCTTGTTCACCGCCCATGGGCTCCATCCCTCGGAGAAGCGCAACGACTCGTGCGCTGGTCCAAGAACGAGCCTCCAAGCGCCGCCGGCTCGGCTCGCGACGATACCAACCATATCGCTTTCAGCTCCCGCCATTGGAACGGCTCGACCCGCGTTACTCCTGCCTCGTCCTGATTCATCGCCCAATCGCCTAGAGCCTGGTATGGACTTGATAGACTTGGGGGCTGGAACCCCAAGTTCAGCCCCGCACGCCGTAGCCGACCGATGTGAGTGACGACGAATGGGCGTTTGCGGCGCCCTACCTGACGCTGCTGACCGAGGACGCGCCACAACGCCGGCACGACCGGCGAGCGGTCTGCAATGCCCTGCGCTGGGTCGTCAAGACGGGAGCGCCCTGGCGCTCCCTGCCGGGCGACCTGCCGCCCTGGACCGCGGTCTCCCAACAGACCCGACGCTGGCTCGAGGCCGGGGTCTGCGAGCAAATGGCGCACGACCCGCGGGCCATGCTGCGCTGGGGGGCGGGTCGGGCGGACCAGCCCCCCGCTGCCATGTTCGACAGCGCCACGGGAGCACGGTGCCTCTGGCCGTGGACCCCCTCGGCCATCTGCGCGCCCGGCACGTCACCCCCGCCAACGAGCAGGAGCGGGCGCAGGTGGGGCGGCTGGCGGCAGCAGGCCAGGACGTGACGGGCGAGATGGGGAGCTGGCCGTCGTCGACCACGGCGATCCCGGACCCAAGCCGGCGCCGGCGGCGGCCAATCAGGGCATCCAGGTGGCGGTCATCAAGCTGGCCCAGGCCAAGCGTGGCTTCGTGCGCTTGCCCCGGCGCTGGGTCGTGGAGCGCTCCTTCGCCGGGGCGGCGCGGTGCCGGCGTCTGGCCAAAGACGATGAACGGTTGCCGAATGTGGTCGAAGGGCTGCATTTCGTTGCCTTTGTGCGCCTGATGCGACATCGGCTAGTGACTGTTGTCGCTCAAGGTCCATAACAGGCTCTAACCGCATCGTGGGTCGTGAGTGGAGAAACCACCGTTGCTCGCTATACCCGAAACGATGGGCCCTTCTGCTCACGACTCACGGCGCCAACCGGTGCGGATCACGCGGGAAAAGCGTCGTTTCGCGGATGTTCTCGGCTCCGACCACCCGGGCCACGGGTTGCTGGATGATCACCGAGGAGGATGGCGGCGCGACAACGCTGCTCTGGCCCGAGGAGTACTGAAGCGAGATACACATGAAGCCGGATCCGGCCATTGATGCCCTATGTCAGTCAGGTTAGCCTTTGCGCCAAGGAGATCCTTCGATCATGAGCAACGCACCGCTCACCATCACTATTGATCCGGATAGCGAGCTGGGGCGGGCGCTCGACGAGACGGATGGCTCGCCCGTCGTCTTGCTGCGCGCCGGTGCCCGCTTCCGGGTGACTCGCGACCCGGACGACCCCTGGGCGAACTATGACCCGGACAAGGTGCGCGCCGGCCTGCGAAAATTTGCCGGCATGCTGACCCCGGAGGAAGGCGAGCGCATCAAGGAGACGATCTCCCGCGGACGCGAGGAAGGAACCCGGCCGCTGGACCGGCCGTGAGGTATCTCGTCGACGCGGACTGGCTGATCGACGCGGCGATCGGCCGGCCAGATGCGGTGCGCACATTGGACCACCTCAGCATCGAGGGGCTGGCCATCAGCATTATTGCCGTGGCAGAAGTGTATGAAGGCGCCTTCGGCACCGCCCAGCCCGAGGCAACGCTCGCCGCCTTCCGTGAGTTTCTCGCCAGTTATGCCATCTTCCCTGTAACTGACCCCATCGCTGAACGCTTCGCGCGCCTCCGGGCTGCGCTACGCCGGCAAGGGCAACTCATCCCCGACATGGATCTGCTGATCGCGGCAACGGCCCTGGATGCCGAGCTCACGCTCGTGACCCGGAATGTACGGCACCTCGAGCGGATCGCCGGATTACCCTGTACCAGCCCAGCTAACCGCCGCTTCCCTCGCATCCTGCTTCTACGGTCTCAGATCCAGCGGGGTTCCGACGGATGGGTGGCCGGACCGTCATCCGTCTTCACCTCGGTCCTCCTGTTGCCCACGCTCGCCGCCCCGCATCCGGCTCACGACTCACGACTCCGTCACGGCGTCAGCCGGTGCAGGTCGCGGGGGAAGAGGGTCGTTTCGCGGATGTTGTCGGCGCCGACGAGGCGGGCGACGAAGCGTTCCAGTCCGATCGCGAAGCCACCGTGGGGCGGCATGCCGTGCTTGAACGCGTCCAGGTAACCGGCCAGCGACGATGCGCTCAGGCCGCGGGCGGCGATCGTCGTCAGGTAGTCCTCGTGGCGGTGCAGGCGCTGGCCGCCGGTGACCAGCTCCAGGCCGCGGAAGATGAGGTCGAAACCGTTCGAGTAGTCCGGCCGGTGGGGATCGGGGTGGGTGTAGAACGGTCGTTTCCGCATCGGATAGCCGACGACGAAGAGGAAGTCGGAGCCGTGCTCCCGTTTTGCCCAGTCGCCCAGCCAGCGCTCGTGGGCGGGGGCCAGGTCCGGCTCGTGCCGCGCATCCTCACCGGTCGCGGTCGAGACCAGTTCCACGGCCTCGGTGAAATGGAGGCTCGGGATCGCGGCCGGCACCTCCGGCAACTCGAGCTCCAACAGGGTGAGCGCCGCGGCGGCTTCCGCGCGGACGGCCCCCAGCATGCCGGCGAGGACGCGGCTGAGGACCGCCATCACCTCGGTGTGGTCGGTGATGAACCCCATTTCGGCGTCGAGCGAGACGTACTCATTCAAGTGACGCGGCGTGTCGTGCGGCTCGGCCCGGAAGACGGGGCCGACCTCGTACACGCGCTCGAAGACGCCGACCATCATTTGCTTGTAGAACTGCGGGCTTTGGGCCAGGTAGGCGGTCTGGCCGAAATAGTCGACCGGGAACACGTCGGCCCCGCTTTCGGTGGCGCCGGCGACGAGCTTCGGGGTCTGAATCTCGGTGAAGTCCAGATCGCGCAGGGTGGCGCGGAAGCCGCCGGTCAACGCCGCCGCCAGCTGAAAATAAGCGCGATGCCGCGGGTGGCGCAAGGCGACCGGGGCATGGTCGAGGATGGTTGGGAGCTGGGCCGGCAGCCGCGGCCGGAAGAGATCGAACGGGGGCGGTTCGCTCGCCGCCGTGATCACGTCGAAGACCGGCTGGTGAACTTCCACGCCGCCAGGGGCCTCGGGCCGGGCCACCACGACGCCGGTCACGGCCAGCACCGACTCGGCATGCAGCGCGGCGACCCGCTCGACCAGGGCCGGGTCCTCGACCACGATCTGGGCCAGCCCCTTGGCATCGCGCAGCACGAGAAAGCTGACATTTCGATGCTGGCGCAGGCGGTGCAGCCACCCCATTAGCCGGACCAGCTGCCCGATCTTGCCGGCCAGCGCGGTCGTCCACGTTCGTTCCATGGTGACACCTCCGGGACACAAAACACCCCCTCGTCATGCGGACGAGGGGAGCCCGTGGTGCCACCGCATTTCGCCGGACCTCGAATGGAGGCCAGACCTTCATCAGCCCGTTAACGGGGGCAAGCCGGCGAGGCTTGGCGGCCGGGGCCGTTCTTCCACGCGCTCCGGAGGGTCTGGGCGGGGGTCGGAGGCCGCGATCTCAGCCCTGGCGACTCTCTGAAGCTCCGAGACCCCCCGCCGCTGGTCTCCATCATCGCTTTCCGCCGGGAAGGGTATCAGAGCCGGGCCGGAGCGTCATCCTCGCAAATCTGGGACGATAGCGTGAGGTATGTCATGTTGGCCCGGAGCGGACGGTCGTCGCCGTCCAGTCGCGAGACAAGGGAAGGGAAGACGATGGCGGCGAGCGATTTTGAGGTCCTGGACGACCGGTTCAAGCCGTGCATCAAGGCATCGGCCCAGGTCGAGAAGCTCTACGACGGGTGCCGGTGGGCCGAGGGGCCGGCCTACTTCCCGGCGTTTCGCTCGCTGATCTGGAGCGACATCCCGAACGACCGGTTGCTGCGCTGGGACGAGACCTCGGGCGTTACCGGCGTCTTTCGCCACCCGGCCGGCTACACGAACGGGAACACGATTGACCGGCAGGGCCGGCTCGTCAGTTGCGAGCACGGCCACCGGCGGGTGACCCGGACCGAGCACGACGGCGCGCTCACGGTGATCGCCGACCGCTACCAGGGCAAGCGCCTCAATAGCCCGAACGATGTCGTGGTCCGGGCCGACGGCTCGGTCTGGTTCACCGATCCCCCGTACGGCATCGAGTCTGACTACGAGGGGCACCTGGCCGAGAGCGAGATCGGCGCCAGCCATGTCTACCGGGCCGATCCCGAGAGCGGGAAGGTGCGGGTGGTGGTGGATGATGGGGATAGCCCGAATGGGCTGGCCTTCTCGCCCGATGAGAGCCGCCTCTATGTCTCCGACACGGGGCCGGGCCGCCGGGGCCAGTTGCGGGTGTTCGAGGTCGGCGCCAGCGGGAAGCTCACCGGCGGTGACCTCTTCGCCACCTGCACACGGGGCACCTTTGACGGCTTCCGGGTCGATATGGCTGGGCGGATCTGGACCAGCGCCGGCGACGGCGTCCATTGCTACGACCCGGACGGCACCTTCCTGGGCAAAGTGCTGGTGCCGGAGCCGGTCGCCAATGTCGCCTTTGGCGGTCCAAAACGGAACCGCCTCTTCATCTGCGCCACCACCGCGCTCTACGCTGTCCTCCTGCCGGTGAACGGCGCCAAGCTGGTGTGAGCGCCGGTGGCAGCCCCGAATTGGTGCCAAGCGAACAAGAAGGCGGGACCGGGATCACGGGTAGCGTTCCCGCGTGCCGGTAGTGGGGTCGTCCCAGGCCAAGCTGCCGGGGCGGGTCAGCTTCTCGGTGAATATGATCAAGCAGCACGTTGTTGGGTTCTTTGCGGAGATCGCTTTAATTCCCTCAATCCCAGGTGCGTGAAACAACTCCTGACCCAGTATCTGAGTTGGAGCTAGCCCAACCGGTTGATCGAGGACGACACCCGGTCTTCCTCGCAACTCATAGCCATGCCAGTCGCCGGTTATCTCTTGCGCATTGGTGGCAAGAAGCTGATGGCCGCTGAGATTGGTGAGATCAACGACATCACGGAGGTTGACATTGATGTCGATTAGTGTGGTGCGTTTCTGCTTTTCAGTATTGACAACCATGGCGATCGGACTTGCGGATGGATCGCCGAATTGAACACGTTACTCAAGGAGAGCGGTAGACTCATCCAACGCCAGGTAGAGCGTTTCGAACGCGGAGGATGCCAGACTCCCTGGATTGAACCGAGTTGGTGCCGCCGCGGGCGGCGCGATCATCCCTCGCGGTACGAGGCGAAGGATCCAGCCCGCGGATCCCGTCGTCGCGCATGTTTCCAAGTTTCCGTCACATCGATAAGCGGTAGTTGAACTCCGGCAGCGGATTTCATGAGGCGGGGGAGATCGAACTTAGCCCGAGTGATGATGTCGCGAAGCAGCCGATCGTGGGGGTCAGCCAGCGCATCAATCGGCTTACCCCAGCCAAACAGTGAATTTGGCGTCCTGAGCCATAACGGCGCCAGATCCGGCTCCATTACGGTCTTTAACTCGGCTTCGAGATCATCTTTGAAGGTGCCCAGGTAGTCAAGCTGCTTGAACCCAGCCAACGCTCGCATTGCCTGCTCAACGTGTCGCGCGTCGTCGGTGGTGGTGGGGGCTGCCGGCGGATCCATCACAATAAGCTCAAGTCGTACGGGGAGGTACGTCGCTACTGGAGCGGCAAGCCGTTCGGTAAAGGCCGCCTGCACGGATTCGTACACCAAGCGGCCGTTGGCATCGCCGAGTGGTTCGCGCGCATCGTTTGGGAGGAAGAAGTAGATCACGAGGCCGGTCGCGGCGGGTTGTGCCGCGATGCCCATTGGCAATCGGTCGCGGAGCATCGGCAGCGCGATGTATGAATAGAACAGCCAGACCGGCTCGACCGTCAGCGCGGCTTGCTCCTCCGTCAGGTCGTGAGCGACGAGATAGCGGCCAAGCGCTTGCAAGGCGGGGTCGCCCCAGGTGTTGTTCCAGACATCATGGTCCGAAGCCGGTGCCGGAGGTTGTTTGTAGTGCCGGGCCATGATCTGCTCCGCGGCTGACTTGGTGGCGGATGCGCATCGGGATCATGCACGAAGATCGAAGGCGCCAGCCACGCACCGTTCCACCCTATGATCGAGGACCGTCGACGAAATTGCGAGTGGTACTCCACCGAACGTCGTGGCGAGCAGCATCGATGCCTCAGCAATCAGCGAACCGGGTCTTACCCCTCATCGTCGTCCTTCAATCGGGCGAAGACCTCCGAGATCGCGATCGCGAACCCCGGGACGACGGTTGAGCGAG
>JACCYK010000665.1 GCA_013696525.1 Chloroflexia bacterium | reverse complement strand
ACGGCGATCGACGGTTGCGGTCGGTCGGTGGTTTCCCCGGTGGAGAGGATGCATGCGCACCCCGAATCGTCGGTCGCGAGCCCGCGGCCATGCCTGGTTCCATACGCTGACCGCGTTTCTCTTGTTGGTCAGCGTCTTGGCGCCCCTGGCGCAAATCGGGCCGGCGGCGGCGCAACAGGGGAACCAGCCTCCGCCGTTGCCGGCGCCGGGCCAGGTCGCCATCGCCGGCTCGTTCCAGACCGCGCTGGGGTGCGCCGGCGATTACGATCCGTCGTGCGCTGAAACGCAACTGACCGATGCCGGGGGCGGGAGCTGGGGCGGGGTGTTCGCGATCCCGCCCGGCAACTACGGGCTGTTCGTGGTTGCCACCAGCGACCAGCAGCGGTGGCTGGGGGATGGCGGGATTCCGGACGGCAATGAGATCCCGCTCAACGTCCCGGACAACGCGGCCGGCGTCTACGTCGGCTACGACGCGGTCACCGGCGAGATCACGATTGAGCCGGTCGCCAATCAGGTGGTGCTGGTGACGGACCTCGGCCAAACCTTCGCCATGGCGCCGGCCGGGCAGGGCGGCTACGAGGTCTTCTTCGATGCCGAGCCGGGCAACTACGGCTTCCAGGTGTTGGCCGACGGCCAGCCGATCGCCCAGGATGCGATCAACCTCGATGGCCCGTTCCGGGTCCAAATCGCGATCGACAACCAGGGCAACATCGCCACCCTCGATACCGTGGACGACACGACGCTGGCGGTGACGAAGCTGGGGCCGGACAACGCGCCGCTGCCGGGCGCCTGCTTCGCGGTCGAGACCGGCAATGGCCGGTTCATCGGCCAGGCGTGCGATGGCGATGACGGCGCGGCGGACGGCCTGACCGAGATCCGGTTCCCGAACGGCCTCGAGCGGGACCAGTACGTGCTGGCCGAGGTGACGCCGGGCGACGCCGCCCCGGCCACCGATCAGCCGGTGGAGCTGGGCCGGGGCGAGACCGCGGTGACCGTCAGCCTGGGGGCGGCGGAGGAGCCGGGTCAGCCGGAGGAGCCGGACGAGCCGAGCATCGACCCCACCGATGATGAGCCGGTCGAGGAACCGACGGAACCGGCGATCGTGCCCGAGCCTGGCGCCGAGCTGGGGCGCCTGGTGTTGCGGGCGACGGATGAGCAGGGGGATCCCCTGCCCGGCGCCTGTTACCTGGTGCGGGAAGCGAACCTCGAACAGTGTGATGACGACGGCGATGGCGACACCATCTTCGCCGAGCTGCCACTGGGGGACTACACGGTCGCCGAGACCGTCGCCCCGGCCGGGTTCGCGGTGACGCCCGATTTCCTGGCGACGGTGGAAACCGAGCCCCGGCGCTTCCGGGTGCCGCACCAGGCGACACAACCGGCGGAGCCGGAAGAACCGGTGGAGCCAGAGCAAACGGCGGAGCCGGAGCAAACGGCGGAGCCGGAGCAACCACTAGAGCCGCAACAGCCGGCGGCCGGCACCGGCTCGCTGCAAGTCTCGGTCCGGGACCAGGACGACAACCCGCTGCCCGGCACCTGCTTCGAAGTGGCCGACCGGGATACCGGCGCCACGACGGCACGCTGCGATGACGAGGACGGCGCCGACGATGGCGAGATCCTGTTCGCGGACCTGGCGGCCGCCCGCTACCGGCTGACCCAGGCGGTCGCCCCGGACGGGGCGGAGCCGGCCGAGCCGCAAAACCTGCGGCTGGAGCCGGACCAGGCCGGATCGGTGACGATCGTCAACGAGACGGCGGAGGAGCCGGAGGAGCCGGCCCAGCCGGGCGGCATCGGCACCTTGCGGATCGTGGTGCTGGATGACGATGACAACCCGGTGCCGCAAACCTGCTTCACGATCACCGGTCCCCAAACCTTCGAGAACCTCTGCGACGCCCAGAACGACGGCATCCTCAACCTGCCGGACATCGCCTCGGGCGAGTACGAGATCACCCAGGTGGCGACCGAGCCAGGCCGGGAGCTGGCCGAGCCGGAGACGGCGCAACTGTCCCCCGGCGCGATCGCGGAGATCACCCTCCGCAACCCGGCCGAGGGGGGCGAAGAGGAACCGACCGAAATCTCGATCGCGCCTACCGAGACCCCAATCGAGCCCACGGTGACGCCAACCGAAACGCCCGTCGAGCCAACGGCGACCGCGGAGCCGACCGCGACGGCGCTGCCGGCCAGCGGCGACGTGGCGGTGGCCATGACCTCGGAGACGGGGGAGCCCGTCGCCGATGCCTGCGTCACCCTGGCGGGCCCGAGTGAGATTGGACCGGTCTGCGACAACCAGGCCGGGGACGCGAATAGCGATCCCGGCCGGATTCTGCTGCTCGATGTGCCGGCGGGTGAGTACACGCTCACGGTGGACGTGCCCGAGGGCTTCGAACCGGCGCCTGACCAGCCGGTGACGGTGGCGCCGGATCAGACGGCCCAAGTCGCGATCGCGCTGACCGCCACCGCGCCGGAGACCGGCACCCTGACCCTGATCACGGCGGACGCGGCCGGACAGCCGCTGGGCGGCGCCTGCTACGAGCTGACGACCAACGGCCAGCGCTTCGGCCCCTTCTGCGACGACGACAACCAGGGTCAGGTCCTCCTCCAGGAGGTGCCCTCGGCCGATTACACGGTAGTCTTGAGCGTGCCGCCGGCGGATGGTGAGGTCGAGGCCACCGAGCAACCGATCACCCTCGAACCGGGCGGCGACGAGACGGTAACCTTCCAGCAGGAGGCGGCGCCGGGCTCGCTCACGATCACCGTTCAGGACACGAGCGGCAATCCGGTTGCCTTCTGCGCCGCGCTGGCGGGGCCGGCGACGGTGGGCCCGGTCTGCGACAACCAGGCGGGTGACAACGATGGCGGCGATGGCGTCGTCACCATCACCGAAATCGCGGCGGGCGACTACACGCTGAGCCTGAGCGAGCTGCCGGCCGCGGTCCTGGCGCCGGGCGAGCAACCGGTGACGATCACGGCGGGCGAGGAGACCGCGGTTGAGCTGACGCTCGAGCCGGCGCCCGGCCGGTTGGAGATCCGGGTCGAGGACGAGGACGGCAATCTGCTGCCGGGGACCTGCGTCACCCTGACCAGCGACGCCATCGGCACCCTGTCCGATATCTGCGACGCCCAGGACGACGGCATCCTCAACTTCCCCGACATGCCGCCGGGCGATTACGTGATCCGGCAAGAGCAAGCGGCGCCTGACTACCAATTGGCTCCCGATCAGCAGGTGACGATCGCGCCGGGGGAAACGGCCACGACGACCCTAGTGAACCCGGAAATTCCGGAGCCGACCGCGACGGCGACCCCAGAACCAACCGTGACGCCAACGCCGGAGCCAACCGCAACGCCGGAGCCGACCGCGACGGCAACACTAGAACCAACGGCAACCGCCGAGCCGACCGCGACCACCGAGCCCACGGCGACGGCGGAGGCGGAGGCGACCGCCACCGCGACGACCGAGCCCAGCC
>JACCYK010000654.1 GCA_013696525.1 Chloroflexia bacterium | reverse complement strand
CAACAGCGCCACCCCCAGCATGGCCAGGGGCAGGGCGATCAGCAATGGGCTCAGCTTCGTCGCCCCGCCCAACCCTAGGAGCACCCCCAGCAGCGTCGCCCGCCACCAGGTCGGGCGCTTGGCCAGGGCGATCGCGGCCAGCGTCGCCCAGACGACGAGCAGCCCGAGCAGCGCGTCCGACCCCGCCAGGCTGGCGAGATAGATCGAGAGGGGATGGGGGATCAAGAGCAGGGCGCCGATCACGCCGGCGACCCGGTTGCGCAACTGCTGGCCGATAAAGTAGACGCCAACCACGATCAGGGCGCCGATCACGGCGTTGGTCTGCCGGGCGGCGGTGTGATCCTCCGGCGACGGCATCCGCCCGTGCCGGACATTCCAGGCCTCGCTGAAGTGGAAGCTCCAGAAGTCGCCCGTCTCCACGTCGTGCCCCTGCAGCAACAGTCCGAGCCCCGTCACGTACGAGCCGACCGGAGGCTGCCCCTGGGTCAGATCCTGATCCATCCAGTAGGCGCTGAGCGGATGCAGCGCTTGCTCGATAAACCGGGCGCGGTGAATCCAGCGCGCCTCGTCCCGATGGAAATCGGTCTTCGGCACATAGGCCACGTTCTGCCAGAGCGCCAACGCGAACAAGACGATGGCGATCGCCCAATCTCGGGTGGGGCGGAGCACGAGCGCGTTCTCCCAGATAGAACCGGACCCCTCGCCTCCCGGCAACGTCACGGCCGGAACGGCGCGAGCCGGCGCACGGACGCGGGCACCGGAAGGAGTCTACTATTCTCAGCCGGATTCGTGGCGAGCCACGGGCCTCAGCGTCCGATGGACCACGCTTCGCCCGGTGTCCGCGCTAGACCAATGCCGCCAACCGCTCGAAGAAATCGGGGAAGGTCTTGGCGACGCAGCCGGGGTCGCGCAGCCGGATGCCCGGGGCGCGGAGCGCGGTGACGGCGAAGCTCATCGCGATCCGGTGATCGTCGTAGGTGCTGATGTCGGCCGGGGTCACGGGTCGCGGCGTGATGGTCAGCCCGTCCGCGAACTCCTCTACTCGCTGACCCAGGCGGCGGAGCTCGGTGGTCATCGCCGCGATGCGATCCGTCTCCTTCAGCCGGTTGTGAGCAACGCCGCGGATCGTGACCGGGCCATCGGCGAAGGGGGCGATCGCGGCCAGCGTCTGGGCGGTGTCGGAGATATGGCCCATGTTAAAATCGCCGCCGCGTAGCTTCCCTGGCGGCGGCCCCTGGACTTCGACCGCGTCCGATGCTTCTCGCACCTCGGCTCCCATCGCGGCGAGGACGTCGAGGAAGCGGAGGTCGCCCTGGGTCGAGCCGGAGCCAAGTCCCTCGACCCGCACCCGGCCGCCGGTCACCGCCGCCGCCGCGAAGAAATACGAGGCGCTGGAGGCGTCCGGCTCAATCCGGTAGGTACGGCCGGTGTAGCGCTGGCCGGGTCGGACCCGGAGCGTTCGCCAGGTAACGTCGTCAATCTCCGCCTCGACCCCGAACGCGGCCATCACCGCCGCCGTCATCGGCAGGTACGGCTTGGAGACGAGGTCGCCGGTCACGTCGATCGTGATCCCGGCCGCCGCGTAGGGCGCGGCCAGTAGCAAGGCGGTGAAGTACTGGCTGCTCTCGTCGCCGGCCATGCTGGTGCGGCCGCCAGGCAAGCCGGCGGCGCGGACCAGCACCGGGGGACAACCGGTCGCCCGCTCGCTGACCGCGTCCGCCCCCAGGTCGCGCAGGGCCCGTAGCAATGGCTCGATCGGCCGCTGCCGCATCCGGGGCACGCCATCCAGCCGGTAGCTGCCTTGCCCGAGCGGCAGCGCCGCGGTCAAGAACCGCGCCGTGGTGCCAGAGTTGCCGATAAAGAGGTCCGCCCGCGGCGCGGAGAACGTGCCGCCCCCGCCCCGTACCAGGAACCGCTCATTCGCGTCGTCGCGTTCGACCGTGACGCCGAGCTGGTTCAGCGCCGCCGCCATGTACCTGGTGTCGTCACTGTGCAGGGCGCCGGTCAGCTCGCTCTCGCCGTCGGCCAGCGCGGCC
>JACCYK010000632.1 GCA_013696525.1 Chloroflexia bacterium | reverse complement strand
GCGCCCGCCGCACAGGATGGCGAGAGCCAGGTGAGCGTCCTCTGGCGGCAGCCCGTCACCTTGAACCCGCTCTTCTCCACCTCGGGCTCCGAGCAGCAGGTCGAACGCCTGATGTTCGGTGCCATCGTCAAGATGAGCGGTGACCTGGTGCCGACCCCGGACCTGGCGGAGTCGATCGACGTCTCCGACGACGCCACGGTCTACACCTTCCATCTCCACCAGGACATCACCTTCACCGACGGCGAGCCGCTGACCGCCGAGGATGTGGTCTTCACCCTGGAGACCGCCCTGAACCCGGTCACGGCCTCCATCTGGCGCGGCCGCTTGCTCGGCATCGCCGGGGCCGAGGCCTACCCGGACGACGCGGATTCGGTCAGCGGCATCGCCGCCCCGGACGACTACACGGTCGAGATCACGCTGGCGGCGCCCGATTCGGCCTTCCTGCCGATCATTTGCAACTTCTCCGGGCTTGGCATCCTCCCCAAGCACATACTGGAAGATGTCGCTCCCGATCAGTTGCAAGCCCACCCCTACTCGCTGGCGCCGGACGTCACCGCCGGCGCCTACCAATTCGCCCAATTCGAGGCGGACCAATATTTGGAGATCACCGCCAACCCGGACTATTTCGGCGGCGCCCCGGCGATCGAGCGCATGTTCTTGCGGATCGTGACCCCGAACGTCGGCATCTCTCAGCTCGAAACGGGGGAAATGGACCTCTTGGCCCTGCCCGTCAACGAGGCGGAGCGGGTGCGCACCCTGCCGGACATCACCGTCATCTCCGTGCCCAGCCCGAGCATGGATTTCCTGGCGTTGAACCTGAACCGCGAGTACCTGCAAAACCCCGGCCTGCGGCAGGCGATGATGCACGCCATCGACCGGCAGGCGATCGTGGACAACGTCCTCCAAGGCGAAGGCGAGGTCGTCAACTCGCCGATCTTCGGCCCGGAATGGATGGGGGTCCCCGAAGGCTTGAACGAGTACGCCTACGATCCCGAGCAGGCGACGCAGATCTTGGCCGATTCCGGCTGGGACACCAGCCAGACGCTCCAGATCATGCACATCCCGGATCAAGGCGTGAAGGACGCCGTCATCAGCATCATCCAGGAGCAATTGCGCACGGTCGGCATTCAGAGCGAGATCCTGCAAGTCGATGTGGCGGAGCTCAACCGCCGCTACATCACCGACAACGACTTCGACATCTTCTACAATGCCGGCGGCGTCTTCCGGGCCGATCCCAGCATCTCCGGCACCTACTTCCTGACCCGGAACTTCACGCCCGCCGGCGGCAACGCCTCGCATTACTCGAACGAGCAAGTCGACGAGCTCTACGCGGCCGGCCAGGCGACCGGGGACACCGGGGAGCGTCAGGTCGCCTACACCGAGCTCGCTCAGATCCTGAACGCGGACCTGCCCTGGATTTACCTCTGGTCGCCCAACTCGCTGTACGCGGTCAGCAACCGGCTCCAGGGCTACGCGGCGCCAAGCTACATCGACAACAAGTTCTGGAACGCGGAGACCTGGAGCGTATCGGAGTAATACGAGATTCGGGTGGATCGTGTGGACATCGACCCGCCGCGTCGGCGGCGATCGGGCGGGACAACTCTTCTGAGCACCGCTCCAATCTCCCGAATTCCGTATCGTTAGCAGCCGGAGATCACTGATCCACTCCCCGTCGGTCAGAGTGGAACAGCGATCTCCGGCCATATCGGAGCGTTGATGGGTCATTACGTCCTCCGGCGCCTGGCGATCAGCCTGCCCGTGTTGATCGGGATCACCCTCGTCACCTTCCTCCTCATCAATGTGGCCCCCGGCGATCCGGTCAGCGCCATGATCAATCCCGAGATCGCCGCCGACCTGGGGCCGGAATGGTTCGAGAACCAGCGGCGGGCACTCGGCCTCGATCAGCCGTTGCCGGTGCGCTACGCGATCTGGATGGGCGAGCTGGCACAAGGGAATCTCGGCTTCTCGTACATCGATCGCCAGCCGGTCACGGTCAAGCTGGCCGAACGGGTCTGGCCCACGTTGCGCCTGATGCTGACCGTGCAGCTCCTGGCCCTGGCCATCGCCCTCCCGATCGGCATGCTCTCCGCCCTCCGCCAGTATTCGTGGATCGACTACCTGGCGACGGTGTTCGGCTTCACCACCATCGCCATCCCATCGTTCTTCTTAGCCTTGGCTGCTATTTACGTTTTCGCCGTAAAGCTTCGCTGGCTTCCCACCGCCGGCATGGCGACGATCGGGGCGCCGCCGTCCTTTCCCGACGCCTTGCACCATCTGGTATTGCCGGCGGTCGTGCTCGGCCTCGCCCAGGCGGCGCCGATCATCCGCTACACCCGGTCCAGCATGCTGGAGACGATTCGCCAGGACTACGTGCGGACCGCCCGCGCCAAGGGCCTCGCCGAGCAGGTCGTCGTCTCCAACCACGCCCTGCGCAACGCGCTGATCCCGTTGATCACGGTGATCGCGCTGACCCTGCCGCAACTGCTCGGCGGCGCCGTCATCATCGAGCAAGTCTTCTCCTGGCCGGGGATGGGCACGCTTGCGATCGCGGCGGTCCGTGGCCGCGACTACCCGACGATCATGGCGATCAACCTCATCGGCGCCACCGCGATTTTGCTCAGCAATTTGCTAG
>JACCYK010000626.1 GCA_013696525.1 Chloroflexia bacterium | reverse complement strand
GGAAGAAGCTGCCCGAGGAGATGGCAAAATATCGCGATCGCTTCATCACCGGGGGGGTCGAGCACGGACTGAGCAAGAAGTTGGCGATCGATGTCTTTGAGCTGATCGAGCGGTTTGCCGGCTACGGCTTTAACAAAGCTCATAGTGCCGCGTACGCGGTCATCGCCGCCCAAACCGCCTACCTCAAAGCGAACCACCATGTTGAATTCATGGCCGCGTTGCTGTCGTCTGAAATCGGGAACACCGACAAGATCGTCTCGAACGTCGCGGAATGCCGGCGGGCGCGGATCCCGGTTCTGCCGCCGGATGCCAACCGGAGCCGGCTCGAGTTTAGCGTCGAACCGCAAGCGGACGGCAGCGCCGCGGTGCGGTTTGGGTTGGGGGCGGTCAAGAACGCGGGGGAAAGCGCGGTCCGCGCGATCGTGGCCGCCCGCGACAACCGAGCGGACGCCGCCTTCGCCAGCCTCGAGGCGATGTGCGAAGCGATTGATTGGTCGATCATCAGTCGTCGGGTCCTCGAATCGCTTGCCAAATGCGGTGCCCTGGACTGCTTCGGACCGCGCTCGCGGGTGCTGGCGGCGCTGCCGGCCGCGATCGCGGCCGGCCAGCGAAACCAAAAGGCGATCGCCAAGGGACAAATCGGGCTCTTCGACCTAGGCGATTTGCCGGCTCCGATCCCCGGTGGGACGGGGTTGCCACCGGCGCCCGAGCTGCCCCAACGTGACCTGCTGACCTGGGAAAAAGAGTTGCTTGGGCTCTACATGAGCGCCCACCCTTTAAGTGACGTGCTGGCGACGCAACCGCGCAGCTCGGGATCGGGACGGTTGCTGGACATTGAAGGCATTTTGCAGCGGACCGCGGGCGACAAGGTGCGGCTGATCGCGATGGTGGTCAACGCCCGGCGGATCGGGACGAAGAAGGGCCGGACGATGGCGATCGTCGAGCTTGAGGATCTCACCGGCAGCATCGAGCTGGTCGCTTTCCCAGACACCTTCGAGCGGACCAACGAGCTCTGGGCCAGCGACGCGATCCTGCTGATCGAGGCGAAGCTCGATCGTCGCGGGGAGTCGTTCCAACTGATCTGCGAGACGGCGACGGCTGAGCTTCCGATCGAGGGCGTTCAGGCGCCGCCGCGGCGAACGATTCGTCTCCGGCTCCCGGTATCGAAAGATGTCTGGGCGGATATTCAAGTGATGCATCGGCTCGACGCCGTCTTCCAGCGGCACGAAGGCGAAGATCGGCTGATCCTCCAACTTCCGGGCCGGGATTCGCGGCTGCTGCAGCTGCGGTGCGGCGGGCGGCATCTCAATTGGAGCCAGCTCTTGGAGGCGGAGTTGACGGAGATTCTCGGTCCGGGTCAAGTGGAATTGTACCAACCGGAGCTCGAGGCCGTCGCGTCATAGCCGGACGTTCCTACGGTCCGCGGCCTGAACCGCGCTCGTCAAGCCAGGCATCGATCCGATCCAGCGACCAGCAGTTGAGGATCTGCTCTGGCTTCGCCCAGGCTTGGCGGGCAATGGCGACCCCAAAATCAATGGCGGCAAACCCGTTCGGAGCATGAGCGTCGCAGTTGATCGTAATCAGGCAGCCGGCCGCGAGCGCCCGTGCGGCGTGCCTGGCCGAGAGGTCTAACCTGGCCGGGTCGGCATTGATTTCGAGCGCGGTGCCAGCGGCGGCGGCCGCGGCAAACACGCGGCTCCAATCAAAATCGCCGCCATCTCGTTGCTCGATCAGCCGGCCGCTGGGGTGCGCGACGATGTCCACGTTTGGATTGGCGAAGACATCGAGTAGCCGGCCCGTAAGCTGAGCCCGAGGTTGCCGCAACCCAACGTGTAGTGACGCGATTGCGATGTCCAGCCGGGACAAGACGTCGTCATCATAATCAAGCCGGCCATCGCTATGGACCTCGACCTCGGCCCCCTTCAACAGTCGAATCCCGCCCTGAGCATTGACCGCATCGATCTCGGCTCTTTCGGCCGCGAGCCGTTCCGGCGACAACCCGTTGGCAACGCCCAACCCCTGGCTATGATCGGAGATGCCGAGGAACGTGTAACCCCGCGCGGCGGCCGCGGTCGCCATCTCCGCCACGGTCGCGGTCCCGTCGCTCCACGTCGTGTGACAGTGAAACTCTCCGTTGATGTCCGAGACCGTGATCAGCTCCGTGATCTCGGCGGCACGACGCACCTCATCCGTGCCGTGGCGCAGCTCCGGCGGAATCCAGGGCAGACCGAGCCGATTGTACAGCTCGTCCTCGGTGGCGGCGCCACTGGTGTGGTCGCCAAGGAGCTGAAGGTGGCGCGGGGTGCCGGTCGCGGCCAACAAGGTTGTGCCAAATCGCTCCGGAGGCGACCAGAAGACATCGACCTCGACCCCGTGTTGGAGTCGAAAGCGGGCGCGCTCCGGCCCCCGTTCCAAAATAGTGGCGACGGTTGGGAGGAGACTCACGCCATCGAGCGCGCGGTCGCCGGGCGGTGACGCGACGACGAGATCGATGTCGGCCACCGTCTCTTCCCAGCGTCGCACACTGCCGGCGAGGCTGACCTGGGCCTCCGGGACCACGGTCCGGACCTGCTCCAATAGCGCGAGCGCAATTGGCCGGGCGGTGCCGAGCCGGAGGCGCCCCGTGCGACGCCGAACCGATTCTAGGCCGAGCCACATCGTCGTCGCCGTCCGTTTTCCCAAGCCCTTCGTCTGCTCAATCTTACGGTCCGCGAGGGCCGTCTCGAGGGCTTCGAGGTTGGTAATGCCGAGCTCTTGAAAGAGGCGAATGGCGGTCTTGAGGCCGATTCCAGGCACCGACAGCAGCTCGATCAGGCTACTTGGGACAATTGCCTCCAGCTCCGCGAGGAGCTCGTATTCTCCGGTCGTCACCAGCTCCGCGATCGCCGCGGCCAGACCGCCCCCGACACCGGGAAGGGTGCGCAAACGGCCCCGGCGATGGAGGGCGGCGACTGGTTCCGCCGAGTCGCGTACCGATTCCGCGGCGCGAGCGTAGGCACGGGCGCGAAAGGGGCTCTCGCCCGCGAGTTGCAGCATGACGCCGTATCGATCCAACACGGCGGCGATCTCGGCGTTGCTGAGCTCGGTCATACGGGTTAGCCGTTGAGTTTGTTGTTTGTTACGCGGACACGGGCGTACGGATGCGGAGTTGCGCCCGTTCGAGGGCGCGTAACACCATCGCTGGTTGGTCAGCCAAGACATAGGCGAGGTCGTCGGGCCGCAACATGCGGAGGGCGCGGCTGATCGCCTGCCGTTCCGTGCCAACGTGAATCACCACCGGCGGTACTTCATTGGCGGCGGCGCCTTGCCGCAGCAAGGCAGTCCGCTCGGGCCGCTCGGTGCTGCCGTGGAGGACTAAGGCGCCGCCGGCCCGCCCGAGCAACCGGCCGGTTTCCACCAGGTCGTCGTCGGGCACCGCTTCCAGCTTCCCCGCGATCGTGATCAGGCGGTGCCCCGGCAGCAAATGAAAGATCCCGCGGAGAGGAGTTCGCAGGAACCATGACGGGACAGGACGATCGACGACGACGATCGCATCTCCGATCGAAAGCACATTGAACGAGCCCGGCATTGCCGCCGGTGACATCTCGAACTTAGCCAGCGCGGCGGCGATGGTGGTTCCTGGAATCCCACATGAACGAGCAATGGCGGCAGCCATCAAGGCATTGTGGACTTGGAACCCGATCGCCCCGTGCAAGGCAAACGGCAGATCTACGACAGACCCGAGCGGACCGCTGGTGGCCACGGTGCCCAGCCGGAGCTCTTGGCGGGTGGTCCAAGCCGCGGTGCCGCCATGCTGGAGGTGCTTGCGGACGAGCGGCGTATCTTTGCTCAGCCCGACCAGGATGGGAGTACTCGCGATCGCTTCGGTTCGATCAGCGACCGAAAAATCCTCGCCATTCAGCACGATCACACCGTCATGACGGGCGGCCGCTCGCAACTTGGGCAGCGCCCGGTCGGCGAGCAACGACTCGGTGCGGACCATGCAGGAGTCGCTGTTGACACACAGGTTGGTGATGGCGACCACGGGGTAGCTTCGTGGCGGCAAGCCGACGGCATGCACGAGCGACCAGTCGAGCTCCTGAATTGCCACATCGAGGCTGTTGTCGCCGAGGCGTTCGAGGGCCCGCGACCATGGCACCAGCTCGCCGCGCTGCCGCCGTCCGTTCACCTCGATGCCCTGGTCGGTCCAGACCGCGGTGCGCAGCGCGGATTCACGGAAGATCGCCTCGACCATGCGGATGACGGTCGTCTTGCCGCGGGAGCCGGCAATGCCGATCACGGCCGGGACGTGTTGGCTATCGAGCCGCGATCGCCACTCTTGGAATGAGAGAGGAAGGTTCGCGGGAAGTAGTTCTCGCGATGGTGTTGGCAAGGTGATCATCAACGGGCTCCGGGGGGCAGATCGTGCTCGATCGCGGCTAGGAGCGCGGGGAGGATGGCGCGATAGGCGCGGGCCCGGTGGCTGATCTCGTTTTTCTCGGCCGCCGGCAGCTCAGCCATGGTCCGGCCGTCAGCGAGCTGAAAGAGCGGATCGTAGCCAAACCCGTTCGAACCGGCTGGAGCGCTGGCGATGATGCCGACGCATGTTCCCTCCGCTTCAGCCAGGATGGTGCCACCGCGAGCGAGGGACACCGCGCACACGAATCGTGCCTGTCGCGCCGTGGCCGGCACCTGACGAAGCGCGGCCAGCAGCGCGGCGCGATTCTTGTCGTCGGATGGCGGCACGCCCGCGTACCGGGCCGAGCGAACGCCGGGATCACCGCCCAAGGCGTCCACCTCCAAACCAGAATCATCCGCGAGCGTGAGGAGCCCGGACCGCGCGGATGCGGCAATCGCTTTGAGCGCGGAGTTCTCCGCGAAGGTCGCTCCCGTCTCCTCCGACAACGTCACATGCACGTCGTCAAGGGTCTTCACGTTGACCGCCGACGGCAAGAGCTGCAAGAACTCGCGTCGCTTACCCGGGTTGCTAGTCGCCAGAAGGATGTCGATAGCCGCCGGTTTGTTCACGCGTCACGCTCCATCGGACCTCGTTGTCCGCGGGATATGAGCGGGCCAAAGAGACGCTCAGCGTTGCTGGTCGTCGCTGCCGCGAACGCCGCCTGGTCCACGTCCCAGATCGGAGCCAGCCGCCCGGCGATGAGCGGGATCGTGGCTGGGGTGTTCCGCCGGACCGCGCTTCCCGCCGGCGAAAGATACGGCGAATCGGTTTCGAGTACGACCCGGTCGAGCGAGATCCGGCGCAAGACTTGCCGCAACGCTTCGGAGCCGGCTCGCGTCGCCAACCCGCCCACTCCCACATAGAATCCGCGATCGTTCACCAAATTGGCAAGCCGATTCGTGCCTTCATAGCTGTGCAGAAGGACTTGACTTCCTTGGCTTGCCTTGGTAAGGACCGAGATGAGATCCTCCTCGGCCGCTCGCTGATGGATCACGGCCGGCAATCCGAGCTCAACCGCTAACGTGAGTTGCCGGTTGAACGCTACGGCCTGAAGCTCCGGCGACGGGCCGGCGCGGAAATAGTCGAGGCCGATCTCGCCGATGGCGACCGGCGAAGTTGTTTGCAGCAGCAACATCAGGTCCGATTCCGTCCTCGCCGACCACTCGTCGGCGTGTTGCGGATGCAACCCGAGCATGTGGGCGGCAAGCGGATACCGGTGGCTCAGGGCAATCGTAGACCGCCAGCGGTCGGGCCGATACCCGACATTGATCACTCGTCGCACGCCGTTTGCCGCCGCTTCGAAAAGCACCTCGTCCCGGTCGTGATCGAATGCTGGATCATCGAGGTGCGCGTGGGTGTCAATGAAGGCCGGGGTCGTCATTTGACCGTGACGCTCTTGGCTAGATTCCGGGGCCGGTCAGGGTTGTTGCCACGCAGCAGCGCCAACTGGTACGCCAGTAGTTGGGCCGGGACCGCGTTCACCATCGGTGCCGCGGCGCCGGCCTCCGGCACCGCCAGATGCGCATCGAAGACAGGGTCCGGATCGGGACTGACGCCGATGATGAACGCGCCCCGGCTTTTGAGCTCGGTCGCGCCGGAGACCACGTCGGCGCGGGTTTCATCGGCGGGCGCGAACACCAGGCACGGGGTGCCGTCCGTCACCAGCGCGATCACGCCATGCTTCAGCTCGCCGCCGGCGAACGCTTCGGCATGGATGTAGCTTGCTTCCTTGATCTTGAGCGCCGCTTCGAGGGCAGTCGGAAACGCGAGCCCGCGTCCAATCACGAACATATGGTTGTGCTTGACCACCACCGCGGCCAGGTCCGAAACCTGTTGGGGCAGGGTTGAGGCCAACATCTCGGCGATCGCGTCCGCTGCCCGACCTACGAGACGCTGCCCTTGTGCTACCTCGCCAATCAAGACATACGCCGTCATGGTCAGGGCAGCGAGCTTCGCCAAGTACGATTTCGTGGCCAGGACGCACTGCTCGGGTCCGGCGCGCAACGCGAAGGTGAGGTCGACCATGCGGTCGAGCGTCGAGTGCTCGACGTTTACCAGGGCGCCGAGACGGGCCCCGCCGGACCGGGCGAGCATCATGGCTTCGATCAGGTCCGCCGTCTCGCCGCTCTGCGACAGCGCGATGACCAAGGCGTTCGGTGAGAGCAGGCGCCGGTGATATTTGAACTCGGAACCGACAAACGCGGGTACGAAGCGGCCGGCGAGACTGCTCAGGAGATAGCTACCCGACATCGCCGCGTAGCCGGCGCTGCCACAACCGGTCATCACGGTCAACTCGCTCCCCTCGATGGCGGCGGCGAGCGCGATCGCGCTGTCAACGCCGGTGGTGGCGAGGCGACTGAGCACTCCGGGTTGTTCGGCAATCTCCTTCATCATGAAGTGAGGGTAGCTGCCAAGGTCGGCGTCTCGATTCGACCGATCAAGGGGGGTATATCGCGGCATCAATTCTTTCAGCGTTTCGCGCTCGTACAGCGAAATGCCGTCCCTGGTCAGCTTGATCAGATGGTGGTCATCCAAGTAGATCACGCGGTTCGCGTGGGGGCGGAGGGCCAGCGTGTCGGACGCAATGGTCACGCCATGGCAGCCGACGCCGGCGATCAGCGGCGACACGTTCTTCACCGCCACCATTTCACCGGTGCCGACATCCATCGCGATCACGGCGTTGAGCCCTGTCAAGCGATCGAACGTCCTGGCCACCGCGGCCGTTAGGTCGTGGCCGCCGGCGATCTCCTCCTGGATCAAATGGGCAACCACTTCGCTGTCGGTTTCTGATCGAAACTGACGGCCACGGTCCTTCAGTTCCGCTTTCAGCACCTGATAATTTTCGATGATGCCGTTGTGGACGACGGCGATCCGGCCGCTGCCGTCAAGGTGAGGATGGGCGTTGGCCTTCGTCACCCCGCCATGGGTGGCCCACCGGGTGTGCCCGAAGCCAATACTGGAATGGGGGAATGACGGAACCGAGCCGTTGAGCCGGCCGACTTCCTTCTCGACCAAGATCCGTTGATCGTGGCCGACCGCGATGCCCCAGGAGTCGTAGCCACGATACTCCAGCGTCTTCAGGGCGGTGGTGAGGCTCCGCCCGAGGTCGACCGGTTCGCCGACGTAGCCAAAGATTCCACACATCGTCGCGCACCTCTGTTCTGTCCGTTCCCACGCATAGGGAAACGAACGTCGATCGCGGACAAGCACCGTCCCCGCCGTCGCCAACCCGGCGACCGGGGCAGCGGCGAGGCGTTGGCGCGTACGTAGTCACGACTGACGACGATGGGTGAAAGTAACCGGCAAGGAACGAATGAGGCTGTTCACACTGGGCGAGCATTGTCAGTGAATCGCTCCACTGGTTTGGCTCGGACCATGACGACCGTGAAGGCCGGGCAACCATCCGCCGAATTATTCGATCGGTTGCCACCTCGTCAACTCGCATCCCCGAGCGAGTCCTGGCGCTACTGAGCATTGCCGGTGCTTTGCCATCCGCGGCCGTCGTCCGGTCGCGCACGTACAGTCTAAGCGCGGCCGGTCCAGAGCGCAATCGTCACGCTATACTTCGCCTGGTTGAGTTCCGGTAGCTCGTGGTCCGCAAACGGAGTTGGCGATGTGATTGGGCGGTATACGCGGTCGGAAATGGGAGCGATCTGGTCGGATGAGCGCAAATACGCCGGCTGGCTCCAAGTTGAGATTGCCGCCGCCGACGGGTGGCATCGGCGCGGCCGCATCCCGGACGACGCCATCGTTCAGATTCGCCAAGCGCGGTGCGACCTCAACCGGATGCGCGCGATCGAGCGCGAGGTGGACCACGACCTGATCGCCTTCCTGCGCGCCACCGCCGAGAGCGTGGGAGAAGCCGCCCGCTACATCCACCTTGGGTTGACCAGTTCGGACATCGTCGATACGGCGCTGGCGCTGCAGGTCGTCGCGGCGGGAACCCTCTTGGATCGTGGCCTGCACCGGCTGATCGAGGTCCTGGCTTGCCAAGCCGTCTCCTATCGCTCGACCGTGATGATTGGTCGGACGCACGGTATGCATGCCGAACCGACGACGTTTGGGCTGAAGCTGGCGGTCTGGTATGACGAATTGCGTCGCCAGCGGTCGCGACTGGACCTCGCCCGGCGCGATATGGCGGTCGGGAAGCTCTCGGGCGCGGTGGGAACCCATGCCCATGTCCCGCCGGACCTCGAGGAAGAGATCTGTGCGGCGCTTGGGTTGACCGCGGCGCCGGCCTCAACCCAGGTGATCCAGCGCGACCGTCACGCGTTCTTCCTTTCCGTGCTGGCGGGGGTCGGCGGCACGCTGGAGAAGATCGCGGTCGAGATCCGGCATTTGCAGCGGAGCGAGGTGCGCGAGGTCGAGGAGCCGTTCGCCGCCGGACATCAGGGGTCATCCGCGATGCCGCACAAGCGGAATCCGCACGCCTCGGAGCGGATCTCCGGCTTGGCGCGCCTGCTCCGCGGCTACGCCGTGACCGGGTTGGAGAACGTTGCGCTCTGGCATGAGCGCGACATCAGCCACAGCTCGACGGAACGCGTGATCTTTCCCGATGCCTGTATCGTCCTCGACTTCATGCTCGACGAAACGCGCGACCTGATTGACCGGCTTGTGGTTTATCCGGAGCGGATGCGGCGAAACCTTGACCTCGGCGGCGGCGTCGTTTTTTCGCAGCCGATCTTGCTTGCGCTCGTCGATGCCGGCCTCGATCGACAGGCGGCGTACGAGATCGTCCAGAAGCACGCCTACGCGGCGTGGGAGCGAGGCGCGTCGTTCCGAGCCGAGCTCGAAGCCGATCCCAAGGTGCGGACTCTCCTGACCGCCGCGCACCTCGACCAGTTGTTTGATCCAATGGTGCAGCTCAGGTATGTTGACGAAATCTTGCAACGGGTTGGATTGCCTCGGTGACGATGTTCTAGACTCGGGCGATGGGCGCCGACGACCTCCGGGCGATGCGAACCTGCAGCCATCGCGGCGCGTTGACGGTTCAAGGAGGTCATGCCTAAAATCTTCGCGATAATCGAGGATGGGAAGGAGTTTCCATTGCCGGAAGGCGCATCGGGGCAACACGACGACGATTCTGGGTCGGATTCGCTGAAGGAAACCCCGCTGCGATCGCGGCACGAATCGCTTGGAGCCAGATTAATCCCGTTTGCAGGCTGGAGGATGCCTGTCCAATACGCGGGTATTCTCGACGAGCATCGCGCCGTGCGCACCCAAGCCGGGCTGTTCGATCTTGGCCACATGGGCCAAGTCAACGTCGCCGGCCCCGATGCCCTGGCGTATTTGCAAGCGGTGACGACCAACGATGTCAGCCGCTTGGAGCCCGGGCAGGCTCAATATTCACTCCTGCCAAATGAAGCGGGCGGGGTCATCGACGACATCATCATTTATCGGTGGCCCACCGGCGATCGCTACATGGTCGTGATCAACGCCGCCAATAGCACGAAGGACGTGGCGTGGCTGATGCAGCAACGCGCGGCGCGGTCCGAGCTCGAGGTCGCGGTCGACGACATTTCCGACTCACTCGGCATGATTGCGATCCAGGGACCGCGCGCGGCCGGTATTGTTCAGCGGCTGACTGACGCCGCCCTGGATACATTGCCGAATTTTGCGTGGGCCGAGGCGACGATCGCCGACGTGCCGTTAATGGTGGCGCGGACCGGCTATACCGGTGAAGACGGCTTCGAGTTCTATCCGGACATCAACCAGGTGGCAGCGCTTTGGGATCACCTGCTCGCGGCGGGCCGGGACGATGGGTTGGTGCCGGTCGGCCTTGGTGCCCGCGACACGCTTCGCTTAGAGGCGCGGATGCCCCTCTACGGAAATGAGCTGTCGGATGAGATCAATCCGCTCGAGGCCGGTCTCGGCTGGGCGGTTGACCTGAATAAGGGAGACTTTGTCGGCCGAACACCGATCGCGGCCATGAAGGAGTCGAGCCCACCCCGGCGCACGGTGGGGTTAAGCTGGATCAACGCTCGGGTTCCGCCCGAACGGGTTACGAGGTGCAGGTCGACGGCCGGGCTG
>JACCYK010000606.1 GCA_013696525.1 Chloroflexia bacterium | reverse complement strand
ACCACCGACTACCGGATCGTCGCCCATATCCGGCGCGGCAACGACCTCGATGTTTACGATGCCTGGAGCGACGCGCGGTCGGCCCGGTGTGTCGTCAAGACGGTCCGCCCCGATAAGCTGGAGAAGGCTTCGGCCCGCCGCTGGCTGCTCCGCGAGGGCAAGCTGCTGCAACGCCTCACCCATCCGCACATCGTCCGCGCCTACGAAACGATGACCTCGCCGCAACCGATCGTCATCCTGGAAACGTTGGGCGGGGAAACACTCTCCCATCTCATCGAGCGGCGCGACAAGCGGCTGCGCGCGGTCGAGGTCGCCTACCTGGGTCTCCATCTCTGCTCCGCCATCCACTACCTGCACCAGCAGCGGATGATCCACCTCGACGTCAAACCGTCGAACATCATCGCCAGCGCCGGCATCGCCAAACTCCTCGACCTCAGCATTGCCCGGCCCCCGGGCAACTGCCGGGGCGGGGTCGGTTCCTACGGCTACATGTCACCGGAGCAAAACCACGGCGGGATCATCGGTCCAAAATCCGACGTCTGGGGCATCGGCGCCGTGCTGTTCGCGGCGGCCACCGGCGAAACGCCGTTCGACGACGACGCCACGGCGACCGACGCCCCCCAACCCGATGTCCCATTCTCCCCCGTACGCACGCTCCGCCGCCTGCCGCGGCCGTTCGCCGCGATCATCGATGCCTGCCTGGAAATTGACCCCGACCGCCGGCCAACCATCCCCGAGCTCTCGGCCCTGCTGACGGCGGTTGCCGCACCGGACCCATTGGTCTGATCGTGCCAGGCGGGCTATGATCGGCGGCAACGAACCGGTTGCCGATTGAGAGGAGCCCGCGTGGCGAGCCAGCCCTGGACGTATCTTCCCGCCGAGCCGACGACGCTCACGGTCGATCACGATTTTTACGACCGGTTAGCGATGCCCGAGCGGCGAACCCTGGTCGATGAGTTCACGATCCCGATCCGGTCCGGCCGGGCATGGCCGGTCCGGGCCGGCCAA
Organism: Chloroflexia bacterium; assembly: GCA_013696525.1. Lineage (GTDB taxonomy): Bacteria > Chloroflexota > Chloroflexia > Thermomicrobiales > UBA6265 > JACCYK01. Next base: position 2,047 of record JACCYK010000606.1, on the reverse strand, counting down.
TTGTGCCGCATTGTCGCCGTGGCGGGACCGCAAGTCGGCGACTTCAACGTCTGGAACCTGAACAATCCCCGCGAGCGGTTTTGGGCGGCGCGCACCCGGCAGCTCGAAAGCACCCACCTGACCACCCATCACCGGCTCTGGTCGATCCTTCCCTACCTGCGGCCGATGCTGACCATCACCAACGAGACGATCACGTATGGGGTCGATGCGGACGGCGGCCGCTGCCACGACCTGCTCGGCGCCCGCTGCGATCCGTATGTCAACAAAATCTTGACCGGGGAAGAGTTCGACTTCCATTGTCATTCGAACCTGACCCGGGCCATCCTGCCCTACCACCTCACCGAATTCGACGTTCATGACGTGCTCAATATCTTCCAAGTCACCGGCCTCAACGCGGACGGGAAGTATTTCATGAAGGCCAGCCCGGCGCGGCAAGGTGATTTCTTCGAGTTCTTCGCCGAGATCGACCTCCTCTGCGCCCTCTCGACCTGCCCCGGCGGCGACCTCTCGGTTCCGCTGTGGGGACCAGACGCTGGCGATCCCCTCCCCACCTGCCGCCCGCTCGGGGTCGAGGTCTCCCAGCCCGCGCCCGAGCTGCTCAAGGGCTGGTCCTCGCCGCCGCCGGCAACCTACAGCGGCAACCATGGACTCACGTTTCCGGTCTGGACGGAGTCGTGAGTCGTGAGTCGTGAGTCGTGAGTCGTGAGTCGTGGAGAGTGAACCGTCTGGAGGTCGCGGCGTCAAGGGTCCGGCAGCCGCGAGCGCCCGTCTTACGACTCACGACCTACGACTTACGACTTCGTCGCTGCCGCTTCCTTTTCGCGCTTCTCCATGATATTGGTCGAATGGCCAGCGTCGAGACGCGCGTTCGGGTTGAAATGGGTGACCGCATGGTTGACCGCCGTCACCGCTTCGGCGGCGCCGGTCGCGATCAGCTTGAACTTCGCGGGGTAGACCGCGATGTCACCGGCGGCAAAGACGCCGGGGATGTTGGTCGCCATCGTGATCTTGTCGACGACGATCTGGTTGCGCTGAAACTCGAAGCCCCAGGTCTTGATCGGTCCCAGGTCGGCGACGAAGCCGATCGCCACGATCAGCTCCTCGGCCGCGATCGTCATCTCCTCACCGCCGGCATTCCTGAACGACAGCGCGGTCAAGTGGCCATCGGTATCGGCATGGACGGCGGTCGTCTCGCAGCCCGGAAAGTGCAAGTCAACGCTCGACCGCTGAAGCTGGTCGACGGTCGCCTCATGGGCCCGGAACTTCGAGCGATGAATGACCGAGACGTGTCGCGCCACCGGTTCCAGCGTCACCGCCCAATCGACCGCGGAATCACCGCCACCGACGATCACCACATGCCGATCGCGGAATGACTCGACTCGCTTCGCGAAATAGTGAACGCCTCGCCCTTCAAGCTCCAGGATGCCAGGGACATCGATCCGCTTTGGCTCGAACGCGCCAACGCCGGCACAGACGATCACGGTCCGGGTCAGGTACTGCCCACGAGAGGTTCCCAGGTGGATCAGCCCGTCCTCACCTCGCTCCAGCTCCAGCACCTCTTCATTGAGCCGGAACATCGGGTCGGCCTGACGGGCCTGGATGTCGCACTGTTCGACGAAATCTTTGGCCAGCACCTTGGGGAAACCAATTACGTCGTAGATGTACTTCTCCGGGTAGATCGCCGTCAGCGCCCCGCCCGGTTCCTCCAAGGAGTCGATGACCAGCGTTTTGGCGCCGCGTAACCCAGCATAGAACGCCGCAAATTGGCCGGTTGGCCCAGCCCCAATGATCGTAACGTCATAGATGTCCTGCTCCGCTGGCACATCGCTGGCGCCATTGGATGCAGCCGAAGTCCCGTCAACCACGGGCGAATGCTCCTCGCTGGAAACGATCATCCCTGCGCGTGAACGGCCGGGCGCCGCGATACGGATGCTCATGGTGGACTAGTTTACCGCAATCCCCGATTGCATCCGTCGTCGGCGCGGCCCAACGTCAGCGACCTCAACCCTGGACTGGCCAAACGGCGCCACGGTCCGTTGCCAGCGAT
>JACCYK010000595.1 GCA_013696525.1 Chloroflexia bacterium | reverse complement strand
CATCCGCGAGATCAGGACAAAGGCAGCCAGCCCGTGGGCCTTGGCCTTGGCGATGCCGTAGCCGGCGGCTACGCCGACCGCCAAGGAGATAGCGGTCGAGGCGGTGGAGACGATGAAGCTATTGACGGCATAAAGCCCGAACGGGCTGTCCTCGAAGACGTCGCGAAAATTGTCGAGGGTCGGGCTGCCGGGAACAAAGATCGGCGGGTAGGCGACGTTCTCGACGTTTGGTTTCAGTGACAGCGAGAGCATCCACAAAAAGACGAACACCACTGGTGACATCAGGACCAGGAGTGCCGCCCAGAAGCCGATCCGGCGCCAACGCCGGCGCCGCCGCTTGGCAACCCGAATGGCGGCTGGTTGGCTCAGCGTGGACGTCGCTACGACCATTTGGTGCGCTGCCTGACGATCAGGAGGGCCAGCGAGCAGGCCACCACGATCACGAAGAAGACCACCACGACGGCGGAGGCATGGCCGATCCGGAAGAACGAGAACGCCTGCAGGTAGAGATAGATATTGATCGTCTCGGAGGCGGTACCGGGTCCGCCCTGGGTGATGGCGAAGATCGTGTCGAACGCTTTGAGGGAGTCGATCGTCCGTAGCACCACGGCGACCATCAGGAAGGGTAGGGTCATAGGTAGGATGATGTCCCGGTAGATGCGCCAGGTCCCGGCGCCATCGACCACGGCTGATTCCAGCGGCTCAACCGGGAGCGACGCCAGGCCGCCGAGCACGATGAGCATCACCAGCGGCGTCCACTGCCAGGTTTCGACCAGAACCAGCGACGGGATCACGGTGTCCGGGGCGTAGACCCAGAGCGACGGCGGGAGCCCAACCAGCGAGAGGAGGTAGTTGAGGACGCCGAGCTGCGGATGGTACATCATCGTCCAGACGAGGGCGATCGCGACCGGGGTTGCGATCATCGGCAAGATGAAGATGCCCCGGAATAGGCCGCGGAACGGGAACTCCTGGTGGAAGAGGATCGCCGCGATCGTGCCGAGCCCAACCGGCAGGGCAACGGCGAGCACGGTGTAGACGAACGTCCTGCCGACCGCGGCGCGAAATCGGAGGTCATTGAGCAGCTCGCCGTAGTTATCGAGGCCGACCCATATCCTCCGCGCGCCGACTTGCCAATCGTGGAAACTCATAAAGACGGTATAGATCCAGGGAAAAATGATCACCGCGACGATCACGACGAGCGCCGGCAGGACGAAGAGCAGGTACGAGCTCCGCCGTCCGTAGGACCGGTCGCCAAAGCGCGGTCGTGGGGTCAACGGCGGTGGCGACGTCGCGGCCGTTGAGCTCATGCCAAGTCTCTCTCACCGTAAATGGCAATCGACGCCGCCGCGGTTCGATTTGACCCGCGGCGGCTCGGATTGAGGGAATCTATGAGCCGGCCAGGCTTTGCTCCAGGATGGGCTGGAACTGTTGGGTTGCCAGCTCGAGCTCCGCCGCCGGATCGGCCCCGGTGATCATGTTGGTGAGGGCGATGCCGAAGATGTCCCGGAACTCGGTGACCGGGATAATCTCCGGCAGGCTGGGGAGGCCGATCTCGCCGGAGGCGACCAGCGCCTCGACCCAACCTTGGGGGATCTCGACCGTGGCCAAGAATTCCTCGTCGGCGTAAATCGAGTTCCGGGGCGGGGCGCCGGCGCCAAGCTCGAGGATCCGCTGCATCACCTCGACCCCGGTGGCCCACTGGCTGTAGAGATACGCCGGCCCGGGCTTCGCCGAGTTGGCAGTAATGCCGATCCCGTCGCCGAAGGTGCCGGCGTGACGGGCGTCCGGGCCGGCCGGCTGCAGGCCATAGCCGACCTTGCCCACGACGAGGGATTCGTCCGGGTTCTCCAATGGCGCGGCGAAGCCGATGCCGTCGAACCAGATTGCCGCCGTGCCCTGGCTGAAGGTGGTCTGGCACTCGTTCCAGTTGAAGCCGCTGACGCCGGGGGGCGCGTAGTTCGCCAGCAGGGTTTGATAGAACCCCGCGGCGGCGACGGCGGCTTCGGTTGTCGTCTCGAGGGCGCCGTCGTCGGTGACCGGCTTGGCGCCCCACCCTTGCATGAACGAGGTCCACACCGGTACGTTCGCGTTCTTCAAGCCGCGGGCGACGAAGCCAAAGACCCCGTTGTCGGGATCATGCAACGCCTCGGCGGCGGCAACGGTCTCTTCGAGCGTCTCCGGGAAGGCGACGCCGGCCTGGTCGAACAGTTCCATGTTCCAGTAGGTAATCCAGTAATCGATATTGAACGGCAGGGTGTCGATCCGGCCGTCGGCTTGTGTAGCGAACCGGAGCGCCGCTTCGGAAAAGTCCGCGAAGTCGTAGCTCGGGGCGGTAAGCTCCGGATCGTCTAGCAGCTCCCGCAGGTCGAGCATGAATTGGCCCCGGCCAAAGAGCCCTTTCTGGACATGCCAGGATACCATCGCCACATCGAAACTCGGGTTGCCCGACGTAAACTCGATCACCATTTTCTGGCGTTGCTGCTGTTCGGGGACCACATCGACGTTGACGGTGATCCCGGTCAGCTCCTCGAATTGCGGCTGCAGCTCGACCAGGACGTCGGCCCGGCTGCTCGTCGCCAGCAAGGTGGTGATCGTTTCGCCTTCGAACTGTCGCCAGTTGAAGCCGGCGTCCGCCGCGTCCGGGGTGCCCTGGGCGCTAGCGCTCTTCAGGCGAAGGAAGGCGGGCGCGGCGAAGGCGCTCGCCGCCGCCGATTTGACAACGGTCCGGCGCGATGTTCGTCGCTGAAGCTGCTCAGCCATCGGGCATTCCTCTCACTTCGTCGTTCGACCCGGGTCGAACGATTTCGGCACTCCTTTTCCATCGCGGCCTCATCTTGGGTCGGCTCAGGATTGTTGTCAAGACCGCATCGACGGTTAGGGTTATCCGGTTAGCGGAAATCGCGGGCGAACGTCGGTCTCCCATCCGGCCTGTACGCCGCGCCGGACGGCGAAGTAGGCCGCGCCCGCCACCATCGCCGCGTTGTCGGTGCAGTAGACGGCGGCGGGAATCGAGACGATGACCTCGGGGCCGCATTCGCGTTCGACTTCGGTCCGCACCGCGTCGCGAAGTGCCTCGTTCGCCGCGACGCCGCCGGCGAGGACGACGGTGCGCGCGTTGGTCTCACGGGCGGCCCGGGCGGTCTTGACGGCAAGCGGTTCGATGATCGCCCGCTGAAACGACGCCGCCAGGTCATGGATCGGCGTGCCAGGCTTCAACCGCGGGGGGCGATGCGCGACGAACGGACCAGACGGCGAGCTGTCGAGCGCGTCCGGTGGGGCGGGCAGATCGTCGCGATACGGCTCGACGAGCCGGTGCAGTGCCGTTTTCAGGCCCGAGAAGCTAAAGTCGTAGCTGTCCCGGAGCCAGGCCCGCGGCAAATCGAAGGACGCTGGATTCCCGGCGGCCGCCGCGTGTTGGATCGCCGGGCCGCCGGGATAGCCAAGGCCGAGCAGCCGCGCCCCTTTGTCGAAGGCTTCGCCGGCGGCATCATCGAGGGTCCGCCCGATCTGGCGAAAGCGCCCGTGGCCGGTCATTTCGATCAACTCGGTGTGACCGCCGGAGACGAGGAGACAGACGAGGGGAAAGGCGGGCGGCCGCGGCGGCGCGGCACCCACCGGTCCCAGCCAGTTCGCGTAGATGTGGGCCTCCAGGTGGTTGACCGCGACCAGCGGCCGATCCAGCGCGTAGGCCAGTGCTTTCGCCGCGTTCACGCCGACAAGCAACGATCCGGCAAGTCCGGGGCCGATGGTCACCGCGATCGCGTCCAGCGCGGACCGAATCACGTCTGCTTCGGCAAGCGCGGTTTCCACGACGGGCACGATGGCCGTGATGTGCTGGCGCGCCGCGAGCTCGGGGACGACTCCGCCATGGACGCGGTGGAGGCTGATCTGGGACGAGATCACGTTCGAGCGGACCCGCTGGCCGGCGATGACGACCGCGGCCGCGGTCTCGTCGCAGGAGGTCTCGATGCCCAGGATGTTCATGGCCGCCGGCCGTTGGGCAACGCCGGGCTCAGTCCTAGCTCACCCGGATGCGCCTCGAGCCGGACACAGAGCTGGTCCCGCAAGCGCTCGATCTGGCCCTGAAAGGCGGGGTCGGACAGCGGCTCCGACCACATGATGAGGGCGTCCTCGTTGTTATCGCTGTAGTACCGTTTGCGGCGACCCTGCTCGTGAAATCCATATTTCTGATAGAGCGTCTGAGCGGGACCGTTGGAGACACGGACCTCGAGCGTCAGCCAGTTGGTGTGCCGGCGAAACGCCTCGTCGAACATCGCCACCAACAGCAGCTCGCCCAGGCCTCGGCCGCGATGGTCTGGATCGACGCCGATCGTCGTCAGATGGGCTTCGTCGAAGGCCAGCCACATCCCGGCGAACCCCAGGATCGGCGAAGCGTCGACGGCGCCCTCCGCCGCGCGCCCGAGTTTCCGGCCCAAGGCAAGGGGCAGCAGCGTCCGGCGCGGCAACGATCGCTCGCTATGGCTGCCGTTTTCCTCCGTCGGCGGAGACGTCACGGCCGGTTCCGCCAATGGGTGCGGGACGATTTCACGGAGCACGACATAGTAGTTTTGGGCCGGGACTTGGAGCTCGCGCCGGTAGGCCGACGCCGGCCACGGATTGGCAAAGCACCGGCGCTCGATCCGGCCGACTTCCGGCACATCGGCGGTGGTCATGGGCTCGATCCGGTACACGATCCCCTCTTGCCGGCTTGACGCCCAATCTGGCGTGCGCGGGTACCTGGCCACCGGCGGATATTTGGCCACCGCGGGCCGAAAAGTTAGCATTTTCGAGGCGATTGCACAACCATTCGCCTGCTCATGCCGAGCGGGCGAAGATCACCGTTGCTCGCGCCCGGCATAGACCGCTTGCAGCGAACCTGGATCGTCCGTGTCGCCAGTGGCAAGGCGTTTCCATGCCAACGAGGCGATGGCGCCGGGTCGCCGGGCTCGCAGGGCAAGCGGCGGCAGCCGGACCCGGCCCGTGGCAAGCAGGCGTTGCTCCTGGTCGGCATCGACCTCTCCGCTGACGATGATGGTCTCTGAACCAGGGAGGTCGGCGATCAGCTCATCGATCGTGCTGTTGCGCGGCGGCACCAACTCCGCCCAGCGGCCTTTGGCGCGGCCATAGACGGACCACACGATCCGGCCGCGGCCGGCGGGAACAAGCGGCACCACCGTGGCGGTCCCGGCCGCGTACGGCACGGCGGCGACTTCCAGGGTTGGCACGCCGACGATCGGGATGCCGAGGCCGATGACCAGCCCTTTGGCGACGCTTAGTCCGACCCGCAAGCCACTGAACGGCCCCGGTCCCACGGCGACCGCCACGGCGGCGATGTCCGTTGGCTCAAGCTGGTGCATGGTGAGGATCTGATGGATCGCGGCGAGCAGCGTCGTCGTCTGCGAGCGGCCGGCGGGCCAGCTCAACTCGGTGATGTGGATGCCGTTGAAGAGGGCGATCCCGGCCTGCTCCGAGGAGCTGTCGATCGCGAGCAGCCACGCGGCTTGATTGTTCAACGTGGCCTGATCGCTCACCCTGGTCGTGTCCCCCGGTCTGTTCGTTGGCTCAGCCGCGAACGTGGATTGTCGTGCCATCTGCTAAGATGGCAATCGGGTGCCCGCGCCGCGGCTACCGCAAAGCCGAGATGAGCTTAACGTTTCGTTGATCGCCAAGCTCCTTCTATCTACCACGATGGTACAGACCGCCGCAATGGATCGGCCGCGGCGTCGTTGGGAAGGATCAGGGTGGGCGGACAACACGCCTCGGTCATCACCGCGCAACCCACCGCCACGACCAGCGTGGCCGGGTCTCGCGGCCATCGCCGTTTCTGGCAGGCCGAGTGGTTTCTGTTCTTGTTGTTCGTGGCTCCCAACGTCGTCATCTTCGCCCTCTTTACCTACTGGCCGATGATCCAGAACGGATACCTCAGCACCGTCCGCTGGGATATGGTGTCGCCGGCGAAGATCGGCGTCGGCCTAGCGAACTACGAGTATCTGCTGACGAACGCCGGATTCCGCACCGTCTTTATCAACACGATCGTCTTTACCGTTGCCTCGGTCGGGCTGTCGCTCATCCTCGGGTTGGCGGCGGCATTGCTGCTCAATCAACCGCTCCGCTGGCGCAACGGCGCCCGGGCCGTGCTGTTTGCCCCCACGTTGCTCAGCGGGGCGGCGATCAGCATCGTTTGGGTCTACATGTTCGACCCCCGCTATGGGCTGGTGGCGCAAATCTTGGGCTGGTTCAACCTGGGCTCGCCAAACTGGCTGATCGACCCCAATTGGTCGATGCCGGCCGTGATTATCGTCTATATCTGGAAGAACCTGGGGTTCACCGCGGTCATCTACCTGGCCGGTCTGCAAGCGATCCCGCGTGACCTTTACGAGGCGGCCAAGATCGACGGCGCGGGGCCGCTCTGGCGATTCCGCTCGGTGACCCTGCCGATGCTGTCGCCGATCAGCTTCTTCCTGATCGTGACCTCGATCCTCAACACGTTCCAAGCGTTTGACATCATCCGGGTGATGACCCAGGGCGGCCCGGTCGATTCCACCAACACGCTCATCTATTATGTGTACGAACAGGGCTTCGTCGCCTTCAACGCCGGTCGGGCCGCGGCGGCGGCGATGGTGCTGTTCGCGCTGATGTTCGGTGTCACCTGGCTGCAGCTTCGCTTCACCGAGCAGCGAGTCCACTATGGATAGGCTGTCGAACCGGCGCTGGTTTGGCGTGTGGCAGGTGAGTAGCTACGGGCTGATGCTGTTGCTCGTGCTCCTGATCGGGGCGCCCCTGCTCTGGATGCTCTCCGGCTCGCTGCGCACCACCCGCGAGATCTACGCGGTGCCGCCGGTCTGGATCCCGACCGAGCCGCGCTGGCAGAACTTCGTCGATGCCTGGAACGCGGCGCCGTTCGACCGGTTTTACATCAATACGATCGTGACCACGATCGGGGGCACCAGCCTCGAAATCATCAACGCGACGCTGACCGCCTACGCCATCGCCTTTCTCCGGTTCCCGAAGAAGAACTGGTTCTTCCTGGGGTTGCTGCTGGCCCTGATGGTGCCCAGCCAGGTGACGATCCTGCCGAACTACATCACGATGGCCAACATCTTCGGTCAGAACTGGATCAATACCTACCAGGGCATGATCCTGCCGGGGGCCTCGGTCGCCTTTGGCACGTTCCTGCTACGACAGGCATTCCTGGGCCTGCCGCGGGAGGTGCTGGACGCGGCGCGGGTCGACGGCTGCGGCCATCTGCGGCTGCTGTGGGATATCGTGGTCCCCATGTCGCAACCAGTGCTGGTGACGTTCGGCCTGATCTCGCTCGTTGCGAAGTGGAACGACTACCTCTGGCCGCTGATTATCACCAACACCGAGAACATGCGAACGCTTACGGTGGGCATCACCTATCTCTTCGATCAGGAAGGCGATACCCAGTGGGGGGTGGTGATGGCTGCCTCGATCTTCGTCATCTTGCCGTTGTTGGTGATCTTCGTCTTTGCCCAGAAGTACATCATCAATGGCTTGACGGCGGGAGCGACCAAGGGATGAGCCGGCCAACGTGATGAGGCGATGAAAGGATCACGATTCGACAACATGTACCCGTGTGCGTCAGTCTACAGTCGTGACGTTCCCTGGCCCGCTCAACGTGAGTAGGCGGTTAGGGACGACGCGCGTGCCCGGGTGAAGCGTCACGCCGGTGTGGCGTTGTGGACGGAATGAAAGAGGAGTTGACGAATGAACGGAAAAGTGACCCGGCGAAACGCGGTCAAGGGAGCGACGACCATCGCCTCGGCGGCGGCGCTCGGCGTCGCCAGCAAGAAGAGCAGCGTCTTCGCCGCCCCGGCCTTTGTGCGCCAGACAGGGTCCGCGGTCAATGTGGTCTATTGGGGATCGTGGTCGGCGGAGCTGGGCGAAGCGGAGCAAGAGGTTGTCCGCCGCTTCAACGAGTCGCAGTCAGATGTCGTGGTGGAGTATCAGTTCCAGGGCAGCTACGAGGAGACGGCACAAAAGCTGACGGCCGCGCTGGCCGCGAATCAGACACCGGATTTGTCGGCCCTCTCTGATGTATGGTGGTTCCGATTCTATCTCGCCAGCGCCCTGGCGCCATTGAACGATCTGATCGCCGCCAACGAAGTCGATACCAGCGACTACGTTGACTCGCTCTTCCAAGAAGGGGTGCGAAACGACGTCAGCTACTGGCTGCCGTTCGCTCGCTCGACGCCGCTGTTTTACTTCAACCGCGAGGCGTTTGCTGAGGCGGGGCTGCCGGATCGCGGTCCGGAGACCTGGGCCGAATTTCTCGAATGGGTACCCGACCTCGTGGTTGAAGAGGGGGGCACCGTCACCCGCCACGCCTTCGGCCATCCGAATGCGGCGTCGTATGTGGCCTGGCTGTTCCAGCCGGTGGTCTGGCAATGGGGCGGCGCCTACTCCGACCCCGATTTCACGATCAGGCTCGCGGAGGAGCAGGCCGTGGCGGCCGGCGAGTTTTACAAGAGCTCGACGGTTGATGGCTGGGCGCTGCCGGCGACCAATCACGTCACCGACTTCAACAATGGCCTGACGACGGCGATCATGGCCTCGACCGGAGATATTTCCGGCATCACCGCCAATTCGACCTTTGACTTTGGCACGTCCTTTTTGCCGGAAGGCGAAGAGTTCGGCTGCTGCACCGGTGGCGCCGGCTTGGCCGTGCTCGCCAACGCGCCGGCCGAGAAGCAGCAGGCCGCCTTCCAGTACATCGCCTTCGCCACGTCGCCGGAGATCACCACCTATTGGTCGCAGACGACGGGCTACATGCCGGTCCGCAAATCGGCCATCGAGAGCCCGGAGATGCAGGCCTTCTACGATGAGAACCCGAACTTCCAGACCGCGGTCAACCAGCTACCGATGACCCGGCCGCAGGACTCGGCGCGGGTCTTCATCCCGAACGGCGACCAGATCATCGGGGCCGGGTTGGAGCGGATCGTCATCAACCTGGAGGAGGCGCAGCCGGTGTTCGACGACGTGGCGAACACGCTGACGGAGGAGGCGCAGCCGGTCCTCGAGGCGCTGGCGGCGTTAGGGTAACGGCCCTCACCCCAGCCC
>JACCYK010000541.1 GCA_013696525.1 Chloroflexia bacterium | reverse complement strand
CTGCAGGTGGTCTTGCCATCTCGCCTGCGGCAGCACCGGCACTTCCCGTTGAGGAAGCGTTTGGGGCCGCATTTGCTGACGCACTGGCCGTTACAGCAGGTGGCCCGGTCGTTATCGCAGTAGTTCCGACACTGCTTGTTGTTGTTGCACTTCCGGCCCGCGGCCGCGTCAGCGGGCGCGGCGGCGCGGAGCGCGAGCACACTGGCAACGGCACTTCCGGCCAGCCCCTTAATCACACCGCGACGGTTAGCAGCATTGCCGAGCGTCTTGGTGACCTCATCGAATCGTCGTCCGTCCATTTTGGTTCGCTCCCTTCTTGACCGCATCGTCACTGGGCCACACTATCCGTTGGGTCCGGGAGTCGGTCCGGACGGCTTCGTTGGGGCGTGGCCCCACGCCCGACTCGTCGTCACCGTGAAGTGACTTCTCGTTACTTTATGATGATTTGCCGAATATGTCAATAGCCTAACAATAGAAATTTCAATGTTAATTTAGGATAAGATCATGTGTCTTTCTAACTTTTCATGTGAATTGTCGTGTGTCACAACGTATGGTCATCACTAACATGCGCATCGCGACCATCCTTTCGATGGATCGCTGAACTCACTTCGCCAGACAACATCTGGTCATGGCGTTACATAAAATGACATTTATGTTTCGTGGAGATCCGAACTTTCGGAATGTTGGAGTCGATTCCCATGATCCGTGTGATGCGAAAACGAAATGGTGCATAATACGAGCGTGTCCTTGATGTCTGTATGACCAACTACCGGCCGGCCGGGCGGCGCCGGCAAGGCGCGCTCGATGCTCTCGCCTGGGCCCAGACCGCGCCGGGCGGTCACCACTTGGTCAGTCGTGGCGGTGATGGAGGACGGCGCCGTCGCTCGATCGGTCAACCCGTCCCGGCGACGCGGCCTCGCCACCGGCATCGCCACGCCCAATCCGGGGCCAAACGCCGCCCGGCGCCCCTCGCGCCGGCACGCCCGCCGCGCTCACCAGCGACGCCTCGCTACTCGAAGGTGTCGATCTCGGCGGCGGTCAGCGCCGTCTCGTTGAACCAATGCGACCAGAGGGCGTCGAGGTCTTGGCCGGAAGCGGCGGCGAAGGCTTCGCGGAGATCGTCCGGCTCCGCGATCGCGAACCGGAACGCATCAGCGTGGTCGCGGAGGGCGGCGAAAAACGCTTCGTCGCCGATCTGGCGGCGGATCGCGGCGAAGCCAAGAGCGCCCTTGCCGTAGATCGAGTCGGCGCGGGCCAGCTCGTCCTGCCCCTCCGCGATCGGCTGGTCGACCACCCGGTCGCCGCGGGTGAGCAGGCGGCGGGCCGGGGTCAGCAGCCAGGCGTCGCGCGCCGCCGCCGCCGCCTCGGCGCCCGCCGTCCGTTCGAGGAAGATGATCGACGACAGCGTCGCCAGCCCCTCGTTGATGAAGGTGTGGTCGTTCGAGTTGCTGCCGATCATCCCGCCCCACCACTGGTGCGCGATCTCATGGGCGACGATCGTCTCGTAGCCGAGGGGGTCGGCGGTCGCCATTCGCCCCAGCATGGCGGCGCTATCAAGGAAGATCACCCCCGACCAGGAGACCGCCAGCGCCCCCGCCAGCCCCGTTTCCACCAGGTCCAGCTCGGTGAAGGGATAGGGGCCGAACAGCTCGCCGAAGACCCGCACCGAGCGGGCGGCGATCGCCAGGGTCTCTTCGGCCGCCGCGGCCGGGGTTTTCGGCTCGGTGTAGACCGAGATCGTCAAGCCGTCGATTTCGTCGCTTGTCTGCACGAAGTCGTCATCGACGACAAGCGTGAACTCGCGGGCGGGGCCGGTGATGAAGCGGGCGGTGCGGCTGCCGGCCGCCGTTTCCTCGGTGACCGGCAGGCCGGAGGCGACCACCGTCAGCGATTCCGGCGCGGTGAAGGTCACGTCGTAGAAGGAGCTGGCAGCGTGGGTGGGATCGCCGGCCGAGGTGGCGGGATTGAGGTGCCAGCCATGCCCATCCTCGAACACCGCCAGCACCGGGTGCCAATCGGCCAGGATCCAAGTGCCGTTGGCCGAATCGCGGCGAAAGATGCCGTAGCTGCCGCCGGCGTCGATGGGCACTGTTGTCGTGAACGACAATGCAAGGTCGATCGCACCGTTCGCGGGCAGCGGCTCGGTCAGGTCGACCCGGAGCGCGGTGGCATCGACCTCCAGCCCGGTCGTGGCGGCGGCGCCATTCACCGTGACATCGGCGATCGCCAGGTCGCCCTCGGCGTAGTAGGCGATATTGGGGTAGAGTCGGAAGTAGACCTCGGCGAGCGGGGTTGCCGCCTCGTTGTGGAAGGCCACGTCCATGGTGCCGGTGATGGTGCTGGTCGCCTCGTCGAGGGTGGCGTCGATGACGTAGGTGCTGACGCCATCGGCAACGTCGGCGGCAACCTCCGCCCGCAGCTCGGGCCGGACGTCGGCATCGGCCTCGGCCACGGATTGCGATGCGATCGGGGGTGTCGCGATGGTGACGCCGGGCAAGACAAGCGTCAGCGCCAGCAGGAGGGTGAGCCAGCCGCGCCGGGGTCCAATTCGATTCCGCTGGGTCATCCGAGGCTCCTTGAATTCGTCCATCGGGGGGAAGCATAGCAGCGTGGCGCCGTTCACCGTTCAGCCGCGGAACCGGGATTGTTCAGCCAGACGGCTTCCGCACTCGACCGCGGGGGTTGGCCGCCAAGCGCGGGAATGAATGGCCCAGGGGGCGCCCCGCGCTGAATTCACAAGACCCAGAGGGTGCCCCGGCTAGAAGCCGGCTATTGTCCTCTGCTCGGCGACCAATCATGGACACCGCGCGGCCGTGACATCCTGGCCCGGCAATATTGGGGCGATCCGAATCGGAATCATGGTCCGATGCGTTATTGAAGGCGGCACGGTCCTGTAGGGGGGACCGGCCTCGCGTGGGCTTGGGCCGCCGGGCGGCGGCCCTGGGGAAACCATCATCGGGGAGGGGTAGGGGAGGCATGGACGACCAACGGTTTGATCGCCTGGCGCGCCGGATCGCGACGGCGGCGCCGCGGCGGAGTGTGCTCAGG
>JACCYK010000524.1 GCA_013696525.1 Chloroflexia bacterium | reverse complement strand
GGCTGGTTCCGGTCGCGCCGCCCGGTTCGGCTGCCGCGGCAGCCGACGACGAGGCGATCGCCTGATCTGAACGCGAGGGCGAGGCGGTGACACTATCGGTCATCGCCTGGCCTCCGCGTCGTGTCTCACGCTTCGCGCCCACGATGGCACGTACGGAATGGTGGCTGGGCCAAGCTCAGATTAGGCTGAAAGACGCGGCTGACCTAACCGTATTGCTAGGCGCGAACCTCCCCGTTTCGTTAATAGTGGCTGGAACGTCGCCTGTTACGATGTTCGCATCGACAGGTTCTGGCTGGTCGATCCAGCCTTCCTGGACTTAAGCCGCGCCCGCCGCGATCGATCAGCGGCATCCGAAAGAGGAGCCGATCCGTCGTGGGACGGAGACCGGAGATTGAAATGGACCACGAGCCGACACTGTTCGAATGGGCTGGCGGGCTACCGGCTCTAACCAGAATGACGCGCCTCTTCTACGAAAAGTACGTGGCCCAAGACCCCCTGCTGCAACCGCTCTTTGCCAAGATGGCCGCCGATCATCCCGAGCGGGTCGCGGCCTGGCTGGGCGAGACCTTCGGCGGGCCGAAGATCTACACCGAGCAGTACGGCGGCTACCCACACATGGTGGCGGAACACATCGGAAAGGCGCTGTCCGAGCCCCAGCGGGCGCGGTGGGTACGCCTGCTCGGACAAGCCGCCGACGAAGCCGGATTGCCGGCCGATCCCGAGTTCCGGTCCGCCTTCGTCTCCTACATCGAGTGGGGCTCGCGGATTGCCGTGGAGAATTCCCAGCCCGGCGCCAGTCCTCCGCTCCATCTGCCCGTGCCGCATTGGGATTGGGGCCCGGCCGGGCCGCCGGGAGGGCGGATCTCGGCGCTGGCGCCGCGGACGGAGGACGACGATATGGGGCTTCCGGCGGCGGGGGCGGCGGTGAGCTTCGCGTCGCATATCAAGCCGTTGTTTCGCGCCTCGGATCGCCAGTCGATGCACTGGGCCTTCGACCTCTGGTCGCACCAGGATGTCGTGCGCCATGCCGATGCGATCCTCGAACGGCTGCGGGCGGGGACCATGCCGTGCGACCGGGCGTGGAGCGAGGCGAAGGTGGACCTATTTCGCCGATGGCTTGAAACCGGCCAGGACGAGTAGCAAGCTCGGTCACGGTTGGGGCCGGCGCTCTCGCACCGCCCCGAGGTCGTCATCACTGGCTCGGATTCCAGGTTAGCTGGCGGGCGTGGGAACCTCGCCGCCCTTGACCAGAAACCGGGTGAGGCCCGAGGCCGCCAGGTACGAGGGTGTCGCCCATTCCAGATCGACCAGCGCTTCCGGGTCGCTCACATGGCTGGCCATCCCGTCGTGGATCAAGCTGGTCAGGCGCTCATGGTCGGCGCCGGCCAGTAACGCCGTTTTCGCCAGAGCACGCAACGCCGCCAGGTTCGGCATCAACTGGCCGAGATGTGCCGCCACATCGGAGAACCGGCCGCCGTGGGTGAGGAAGAGGTGCCGGGCGCCAAGGGCTCGCATCCGGTCCACGCTGATCGCCCAAGCGGCGGGGTCCAGCTCCGGCGGCGGGGCCGGGGGGCAGGCGTATGACGTGCCCGGCATCCGGACCCCTCCGACGTCGCCGGTGAAGAGCGCCGCCCGCTCCGGATCCCAATAGGCGACGTGATGCGAGGCATGCCCCGGCGTGTGGATAGCGGAGAGTACCCGGCCGGCGACGGCGATCGTTTCACCATCCGCCAGCGGCGCGATCTGGGCCATCGGCACCGGCAGCACTTCCCCCCAGAGGGCATCCATGCGGTCGGCGTAGAGCCGGGTGGCGCTGGCGACTAGCCGGGACGGATCAATCAGGTGTGGGGCGCCGATCGGGTGGACGAAGACGGTCAGGGTCGGGTTGTCCCGCGCCAGCACACCGGCGGCACCGGAATGATCGAGGTGTATGTGACTGACGAGCAGATGGGTGAGCCGCGCCGGGTCGAACCCGGCCGCCGTGATCCCGGCCAGCAGGTTGGGCAGGGTCGCGGTGGGGCCGGACTCGATCAGGGCGAGCTGGTCGCCGGCGGCTAACAGGTAGGCGAGGACCACGTTGGACCGCTCCTGAAAGCCGAGGTCGATCATCCAGGTGCCATCGTCCACCGCGGTGGCCGTGCCCGCCGTTGCTACCGGTTGCCAGATTTGGTCGCCCGCCATGCCGTCGCCTCCTCGTTCGCGTCGCTCAGGCGGCTCGTATCGTACTCTGTCGTTGCCAGCGGTGCGAGTGACGGATCGCCGTGACCTGGTCGGTCGCGGAGCCGGTCCGACGCGGGCTGGACAAATGCTTGAAGCGGTGGAAAATGAGCTGAGCGGCCGCTCAGCGGAGGGAGTTTGGATGCAAACCATTGGGTTCGCCAGTATAACCGAGACCCCGGACGATGTGGTGGTGCCGGAAGTCGCGCGGATCGTGGGGGATCGGGTGCGCATCGTTGAGCGCGGCAATCTCGACGGTCTGACTGCCGCCGAGGTCGATGCCCTGGCCCCGGCGCCAGGCACACCGGGTATCGTGGCGCCACTGAAGGATGGCACCGAGAAGCTACTGTCGCATCACAAGATCATTCCCCGCGTCCAGACGCTGGTCGACGGCCTGGTGCGAGAGGACGGGGCAACGATGGTCGTCGTCCTCTGCGGCGCCGATTGGAGCCAAATCAAGACACCGGTGCCGCTGATCAATCCGGGACGGGTCTTCCCGGCGATCGTGACTTCGCTCGCCACCGGACACCGCCTGGGGGTGATTAAGCCCTCCGCCACCCAAGTCGAGCAGGAGCTGGCCCGCTACCGCGGGCTCGGCATCGACGCGGTTGTCACCAGCGCCACCCCGAGCGGTGACGAGCGTCTAGCCGCGGTCCGCGACGCCGCCGAGCAATTGCGTGACGCCGAGTGCGATCTGATCTGGATGACCTGCATCGGCATGGACCAGACGATGCGCGACATCGTCTCCGAGGTCACCGGCAAGCCGGTCCTCTTTGCTCGCACGATGCTGGCCCGCGTCATTGCCGAACTCGCCGGTGGGGAACGGGGCCAGGCCGCCTGAACCGGTGGCAACTTGGCTGGTGACGGCGGTTCGACTCAGAGTGTCAGCTCCCAGGTCTCCGCGATCATCGCCGACCCGAATTCGGTGTGTGGCGATTGCTCGATAAGCCGGAATCCCTAACCAACGTCGATGTGGCGAGACGCGGTGGGCTGATCCGCCGCCTCATCCCGGCAGGAACGCCGGGGCTGGCGGCCAAGTCCCGTGTCGCTCGCCCGAGTCCGGTCGTGATGCGGTCGCCGCCACGCTGTTTCTGCCGCGGCGGGATGAACAATGCACGATTCACGCAATGATCCTTCCTCGGTGGCCGGTCCTTCCCGGTTGGTGGGTGGTTGAAATGCTCCCGGTCGCGGCCTATGCACCGGCTGGGACGAGCG
>JACCYK010000514.1 GCA_013696525.1 Chloroflexia bacterium | reverse complement strand
GATCCGTGAGATTCAGGTTCCCGAGCCCTATATGCACCCTCACCAAGGGCAAGCCGACGCCTTGCTCATCTCGCTGCTTGTCGGCGGGGCGGCCGCTCTGCTGCTCAGCACAATCCTGGTCGCCAACATGCTCAATGGCCTGTTCACCCAACAGATTCCGGGGATCGGCATCAAGAAAGCGATCGGGGCCCAATCCGGCCGCATCGGACGCCTGTACCTGGCGATGACGTTGTTCGTGGCCGCGGCCGCCACCTTGCTCGCGCTGGCTCCCGCCATCCTGATCGGCCGCGCCGGAGCCGACCGCTTGCTCGGGTTCCTCGGCATCGAGCCCACCAGCCTCGCGGCTCCCTGGTGGACCTACGTGGTGATTCTCGCGGCCGGCCTCGGCCTGCCACCATTGATGGCTCTCGTCCCCCTGGTCAAGGCCAGCCGCATCACCGTCCGGGCGGCGATCGACCACCATGGGCTTGGCGCGACGCCGAGCGCGGCGACTGGAGTCCTGGCCCGGCTGAGCCGTATTCCCCGCCTCGACCGTGGCCTGCTCATGGCGCTGCGCAACACGATCCGGCGTCCCGCCCGGTTCCTGCTCTCGGTCGGCCTGCTGGCCAGCGCGGGCACGGTGTTCATCGCCGGGATGTCCCTGAGCGCCGGGACGGCGGCGATTGACGAAGAGCGAAGGGAGCGGCGCACCTGGGATGTCGAGGTGCAGCTAGCCAGACCAGCCCCGGTGGAGGAGGTCACCGCCACGGTGGAGCGGGTGCCGGGCATCAGCCGGGTCGAGGGCTTCAACGTCGCGCGGGCCGGCGTCGCCGGGCCAGGACAGATCCCCCTCACCCGCACCTATCCCGACCAAGGCCATGGCCGCGTTTCGGTGACCACGGTTCCCGCGGGCACGACCATGCTCCCACCGCCTAAGCTGTTGGCGGGCCGCTGGCTGAACCCGGAGGAAACCGGGGCGATCGTGCTCAACCAGATCACCCGCGATAACACCGTCCCCGGCGTCCAAGCCGGCGACACCGTGCAACTGTTCGTCGGTGGCACGCCCACCACCTGGCGCGTCGTCGGCATCGCCGAAGAACTGGAGGGCGGCGGCGGCGGCGTGTACGCCACGGCCGAGGGTTTCGCCGCTGCCATGGGGCAGCCCCAGCAAGTGAGCCAACTGCGCATCGCCACCGACAGCCACGACGAGTCGTCCCGCCAGGCGGTCGCCGGCGCCGTGGCCCAGACGCTTACTAGCGCGGGGCTCGCGGTGGTGTCCGCGACTTCGGTCAGCCGGAGCGATGCCGTCTCCGCCGGTCACCTGGGTCCCATCATCATGATCCTGCTGGCGATCGCGATTGCCATGGGCGTGGTCGGCGGCATCGGCCTGGCCTCGACGATGAGCACCAATATCCTCGACCGGACTCGAGAATTCGGTGTCATGCACGCTATCGGCGCCCGCCCGAAGGCGGTCCGCCGCATCGTCGTCGCCGAAGGCGTCTTTCTGGCCCTCGCCAGCTGCCTCGTGGCGGTCATCCCGGCGCTTGCCCTTACCGCGATCCTCGGCGCCGGGCTGGGCAACCTCTTCATGGCCGCGCCGCTGCCCTTCCGGGTGTCCATGCCCGCCGTCGGCATCTGGATCGCGCTCGTCATCCTCGGCGCCATTCTCGCCACCGACGCGGCAGCGACCCGCGCCTCCCGCCTCACCGTCCGCGAAGCCCTCACCTACGTCTGACCACTCGTCGGTAGCCGCTGATGACCGGGCGCCCGGCCCCCGCGGCCGTGCGCTCACGGCGCATGTCACCACCCCGGGCGGGTGGCTTGGCACGGTCATCGGCTTCCTCTCTCGCCGTCGCCGGCAATCCGCCTGGACCTGGACATTTATACCCATAGGGGGTATATTAGAGGAACCAAGACCACGCGGGGAGGGTCGAAAACGCGGCTGACCCTCGACTTCGAGCAAGGTGAGAACAGATGACAGGAATCAAGCACGATGGGACGGTGGAGCTTGCCGCCGCATCGAATTCGAATGGACCACGGCTGATGCCACCCAGCGGGACCCGCGAGGCGACCCTGCCGATCACCGGCATGACCTGCGCCTCCTGCGTCCGCCGGGTCGAGAAGGCCCTGGTGAAGGTCGCGGGCGTGGCCGAGGCCAGCGTCAACCTGGCCACGGAAAACGCCCGGGTGTCCTACGACCCCGCGCTCGTGCAGCCCGCCCAGCTTACGGCCGCCGTCGAGCGGGCCGGCTACGGCGTGCGTGAGCTGCCGGCGGCGGCGCCCGCATCGCCGCCAGCTCCTACTCCCCCCGCACCGGACCCGAACGGAGAGGTGATCCTCCCGATCGACGGGATGACCTGCGCTTCCTGCGTGGGTCGGGTCGAGCGGGCCTTAGCCCAGGTGCCGGGAGTCACGTCCGCCAACGTGAACCTCGCGACCGAGAAGGCTAGTGTCTCCTACGACCCGGACGTGGTCGATCTGAGCCAGCTTTCGGCGGCCGTGGAGAAGGCCGGCTACCAGGTCGGCGCCCTGCCCACGCCGTCCGCCATTCGCGGCACGAGCACGGCGCCGTCCGCGCCGGCGGCCGACCCGGCCGACGCCAGGGCTCGCGAGCGTGACCGCGAGATCGCCGACCTGAAGCGCAAATCGCTCGTCAGCCTCGTGGTCGGCCTGGTCATGATGGGGCTGATGTTCATCCCCTCGCCGATCGCGATGATGGACCTGGCTCCTTTGCTCCTGATCGCCGCCACCGTCGTCCAGTTCTGGGCCGGCAAGGTCTTCTATCAGGCCGCCTGGGCCGCCGCCAAGCATGGCGGCACGAACATGAACACGCTCGTCGCCGTCGGCACCAGCGCCGCCTACGGCTACAGCGCATTTGTTACCCTTTGGCCCGGGCTGTCGGCCCGGTGGGGCTTCGAGTTTCACCTCTACTACGAATCGGCGGTGATCATCATTGCCCTGATCCTGATGGGGCGCTGGCTCGAGGCCCGCGCCAAGCAGCGCACCGGCGAGGCGATCAAAGCCCTGATGGGGCTGCAAGCCAAGACGGCGCGGGTGATCCGAGACGGCGTGGAGCAAGACATCCCGGTCGAGCGGGTGGTTGCCGGTGATCTGGTCCGCGTCCGCCCCGGTGAGAAGGTGCCGGTCGACGGCGTGGTGGTCGAGGGGCGGTCGGCGCTCGATGAGAGCATGCTGACCGGCGAGAGCCTGCCGGTCGAGAAGGCGCCCGGCGATTCCGTGATCGGGGCCACGCTCAACAAGACGGGCGGCTTCGTCTTCCGGGCGACCAAGGTCGGGGCCGAGACGACCCTGGCCCAGATCGTCAAGTTGGTGGAGGCGGCCCAAGGCTCCAAGGCGCCGATGCAGAAGCTGGCCGACACGATATCGAGCTATTTCGTGCCGGTGGTCCTGGTCCTAGCGGTGGCGACCTTTGGCGCCTGGCTCCTCTTCGGGCCGTCGCTGACCTTTGCCCTGACCGCCGCCATCGCGGTGCTGGTGATCGCCTGCCCCTGCGCTCTCGGCCTGGCGGCGCCGACCGCGATCATGGTCGGCACCGGCAAGGCGGCCGAGAACGGCATCCTGGTCCGCGGCGGCGAGGCCCTGGAGCAGACCCGCAAGGTCAATAC
>JACCYK010000454.1 GCA_013696525.1 Chloroflexia bacterium | reverse complement strand
ACCTCGCGCATCGGCACGCCGGGGCGGATCGCCGCGATCGCCGCGAGCTGGGCCGCTTCCGCCGTGTCGAATACCCGGCGCGTCTCGTCGTCCATCTCGCCGATGGCGAAGGTCCGCTCCAGCTCGGCCCGTTCGCCATCGACCGAGACCTGGCGGGAGTGGATCGCCACGTCTGGCCGGCCCAAGCGGCGCGCCGTCGTGATCAGATGCGGCAGGCTGGTCTCGGGCCCGGACGTGGTGAACTGCAGGAGATTGATCGTCGCCTCCGGCGTCCGCTGAGGAACGGCCTCCAAAATCGCGTTCGTGCCGATCGCCTCGATCGCGAGCTGCGAGCGGCCGGCCGCCGCCGCCGCCAACGTGGCCATCACACCGATCCGCGCTAGGGCGGCCGCCTGTCGCATGAGCGCGATCTCGGCCGGGTCCTTAATCAGCCGCAGCCGGATCAGCTCGGCCGAGATGTCCCCGGTCTCGATCCGATCGCGCTCCAACCGCTCCCGCAAGGCGATCGGGGCGCTGGCAAACTCGAGCCCGGCCCGATCGACGCCGCCGGCCCGCAGCGCGGCGGCGAGCGTATCCGGCGCGTTCTCCCCCGGCGTCCCCCGCTCGGGATGCTCGTAATAGACGATCACCCGATCCACGGCGCCGGCGTGGCCGGCGTGCTCCTCTTCTAAACCGGGGACAACCAGCTCTGTCTGTCCGGCGGCGATGACCAGGTAGATTGGACGCGAGTAGATAAGCGCCTGAAACCCGGTCATGTACGCGATGTTGGCCGGCGATTGCAGCACCGCGGCATCGAGGCCGCGGGCCTCCAGGATGCCGCGCAGCCGGTGAATCCGGCTCGAAAAGTCGACCGTTGGCGTCTGGTCCGTCATCAAACCCCTCCCCCTCCTCCCACCCTTATCTCAAGAGTCACGAATCACGCAACGTGACATCGGTCGCGTCCCGCAGCGCGTCCCCGAACAAATTGAGCCCGACCACCACGAGCAGAATCATAAAGCCGGGGATATAGACCGTGTGCGGCGCGATGGTGATGTACTGGCGGTGCTCCGAGAGCATCGCGCCCCACTCCGGCAGGGGCGGCTGCGCCCCCAGGCCGAGGAAGCTCAGCCCCGCCGCCTCGAGGATGAGCCACCCCACGCTGATCGTGAAGGCCACGATGACGTACGGCAGGATCGCCGGCAGGATCGCGGTCCGCATGATCCGTAAATCGGAGGCGCCGGCGGCGCGCGCCGCATCGACGTAGGCTAGCTCTTTGACCGACAACACGGTACCGCGCATGAGCCGCAGGTAAAAGGGAATGTTGGTAATGGCGACGGCTATGAGCGTGTTTTCCAATCCGGGGCCGAGCGCCCCCACGATCACGATCGCGAGCAAGATACCGGGAAAGGCCAGCAGCATATCGACCAATCGCATCATGATACTGTCGAGCCAGCCGCCGCGAAAGCCGCTGAGCAAGCCGAGCGGGACCCCTATGCCAAGGGCGACGATGCTGGCGCTGAGGCCGATCGCCAGGCTGATCCGGCCGCCGAACATCAGGCGGCTGAGGATGTCCCGGCCAAAGGCGTCCGCCCCCAGCGGATAGCCGTCCGTGCCGGGGAGGGCGAACCGCTCGGTCAACGCTTGGGCGTACGGGTCGCGGGGAGCGATGACCGGCGCGAACACCGCGATCAGGACCACGAGGACGACGATCGCCAGGCCGACGAGTCCCAATTTTCTCCGCCACAGCCGCCACAGCACGGGGTGGCGGCGACTGAACGGTTGCTGGTGCAGCCCGGTCCGGGCCTCGGGCCGCGCCGGCCGTAGTGGTCCCGCCGTGGTGGTGACATCCATCCGGGCGTGATCCTCCTTCCGCGCTCGAGTCTCAAGCAAAATGGATGCGGGGATCGAGCCAGGATTGAATCAGGTCGGCCACAATATTGACCGCCACATAAATGACGGCGATGACGAGCACCGCCCCCTGGGCCAGGGGCAGGTCACGCGTGACGATCGATTGGACGAGCAACGACCCGAGGCCAGGCCAGGAGAAGACGACCTCGACCAGCGCGGTGGCGCTGAGCAAATAACCGACCTGGAGCCCGACCACGGTCACCACCGGGATCAGCGCGTTGCGGAGGACATGGAACGCCACCACCCGGCGATCGCGCAAGCCCTTGGCGCGGGCCGTCCGAATGAAGTCCTGACCGATCACCTCGAGCATCGAGGAGCGCATGATGCGGGCGATGACGGCCGCCGGCACCGCCGCCAACGTCAGCGCCGGCAGGATCATATGCAACGCCAGCTGGCCCAGCGTGGGGTCTTGCCGGACGTCGTACATCCCTCCGGTCGGCAGGAGCTTGAGCGTCACCGAAAAGAGGATGATAAGGAGCATGCCAAGATAAAACGGTGGCATTGAGATGCCGGTGACGGTGATGGCCATCAGTACATTGTCCAGCCGGCCGCCCCGGCGCAGGGAGGACACCACCCCCACCCCGATCCCCGCGGTGACGGCCACGACAAAGGCCGCCGCCGCCAGCACGAACGAGTCGCCAAACCGTCTGAGCACCTCCGGCGCCACCGGCCGGTTGAGCCGCACCGACTCCCCCAGGTCGCCCTGGAGGGCGCCTGTTACCCAGCGCCCATACTGGATGTAGAGGGGCTGGTCGAGCCCCAGCGCCTGCCGGGTGACCCGGAGCGTGGCCTCGGTGGCGCGGGGACCAAGCAGCGCCTGGGCCGGATCGCCCGGGGCCAGGTGCATCATCGAAAAGACGATCAGGGAGACGCCGATCAGGATGGGAACGGACCAGACCAACCGCCGCATGAGCACGAGCGCCATCGCGCCTCTCCAGAGGCCGGGAGCCGGCCGGCAGTGACGTCGTCACCGGCTCCCGGCGCCGAGCCGTTACTCGAAGTACGCGAGATGGAGACTGACCACGGAGGGATCGGCGTTCAGTTCCAGCCCCTTGAGCCGCGCCGTCGCGCCGGCGATATTGTTGGCGCTGAACATGAAGATCCAGGGGCAATCTTCGCGCATGATCGCCTGTGCTGCCATGAACAAGGCGGCGCGCTCCTCCTGGTCGAACGACGCCTCGGCGCTGGTCAGCAGGTCATCGACCTCCGCATTGGAATTGAACGAGCCGTTGAAACCGCC
>JACCYK010000451.1 GCA_013696525.1 Chloroflexia bacterium | reverse complement strand
CCTCGGCACTGTTCAACGTCGGGATGCCCCACCGTTCCAGGGCCGAGAGCGTATAGCCCGCCCGCGAGTGGGCGACGCAGCGATCGAGGACGACGTCAACCGCCACCGGCCCCCGATCGCCACTACCGGTTCGGATCAAGCCGGTTGCATCCGGGGCCGAGAGATCGAGCACCAGCATGCGGTCGAAGAGCGGCACCACCGCCATCCCCCGCGCCCGCGCCGCCGCCAAGATCAGCTTCTCCTCTGGCCGCAGGTACGAGAGCAGGACGCCGAGCGTTGGCGATCCATTGCCCCTGGACTGTTCGACCGTGCTCATAGCGACTCCAGGACATGAGTAAGGACGTTGATCGCCCGCCCGTAGTCCGCCAGCTCGAGCCGTTCCTCCGGCGTGTGGTCCAGCGCGGCGTCGCCCGGTCCGTAGGCGACGATTGGGCAGTTCCAGGCCGGACCCACCACCGTCATGTCCGAGGTGCCGAGCTTGAGGGTAAACCGGGGCGTCCCGCCCGCGGCCCGGATCGCCCGCAGGAACGGCGGCACCAGCGGTGTCCGCTTGTCCGAACGGTAGGCTTCCTGGATGCCGTCGACGGATAAGACCGCATCGCCAGCGAGCTGGCGTAGCCGGGTCAGCAACGCCGCAGCATCGAATCCGGGCGGTAAGCGGATACCAATCGACAGCACCGCCTCGTCCGTGAGCCCGTCCGAGGTCGTGTTGATCGACCGCAAGGTTGGGGTCAGGGTCGTGAAATTGCCGCCCGTGCCGACCATCGCGTTAAATGACTCGGTTTCCGCCGTCAGCGCGTTCCAGAAGGCGATCGCTTGCTCGGCGACCGCCTCGCCCGGCCCAGCGGAATGCCGTCCGCCATGACGGAGGCGGTACTGGAACGAGAGCGTCCCCCGGTAGCCAAGGCAGACCGCGTCCCAGCCGCTCGGCTCGCCGATGACGCAGAAATCGGGCGCCGGCCAGGCGCCAACTTCGGTCGCCCCCGGCGAGCCCATCCGCTCCTCGCTGGCAGCGCCAACCACGGTGATCGTCGCGTTGCCCGTTGCCGCGGCCCTGGCCGCGGCGGCGACAAAGGTGCAGAGCGGCCCCTTGGCATCGACCGCGCCCCGGCCATGCAAGGTCCCGTCCACGATCCGGACCGGGATCCAACCGGGGACGGTGTCGATGTGGCCGAGCAGCACGACCCGCCGCGGTCCATTGCCGATGGTCCCGATCGCGTTGCCGGCGCGGTCGATCTCGGTCTGGAAGCCGCGTCGCGCCATGTGTGCCGCCAACTCGGCGACGGCATCTCCTTCCTGATTGGAGAGGCTCTTGATGGCGACCAGCCGGCGCAGCAGCTCAACATCGTCTGCCGCCGGCTGGCGCTGATTACCGGTGGCAGCCGCTTGCTCAGGCGGTGAGGACAACGCCATGTGTCACCGCCTCCCGCCGGTGTGTCGTCGTCAGCGGAATCAGCTCATGCTCGGACGCGGGCCGGGTCTGCTCGGCCGTCAGCCTCGCCTGGGCCAGCTCCGCCACCGCGGTCGCCACCGAGTGTGACCCGATCGCCGTGGCTTGCCGAAACTCCGGCACCGCCGCCGCGTCCCACACGACCAGACCGGCATCGACCCGGGCGATCTCGATCGCCACGATCGCCGCGCCCAGGGTGACCGTCGCCGCCTCGGCCAGCTCGCGAGCGAGAGCCGGGAGCGGCTCCCCGGTGGCACCGGACATCGTTGCCACGGCGACGCCACCGACGACGATGACCGGCCATCGCGTCGCCGGCGCCCCGGCCTGGATCAGCGACAGCGCCTCGTGGCTGGTGCCGAGCACCTCGCGATGCTCCAGCACCGCCTCGGCGGTATCGAGGTCGAGGATCGCGATTGGCTCGCCCCCGGCCGTGACCGGCAACACCGTGGCGGGGTAGCCGAACCTGCCAAGCGTGTCCAGCGCCGCCGTCGCCGAGCAGGTCAGCCGTGTTTCCGGCCGTGGCAGCCCGGCCGCGGCCAGGGCGGCGGCCACCGCCAGCCGATCGCCGCGGGCCGCCAGCCCGGCATCGAGCGTGATCGTCCCGATCGCCCGGCAGGCGGTCAAAATCGCCGCCGCCGCGACCCGGTTCTGGCCACGATCGATCAACAGGTGGGGGAGGGCCTGGCCGCCGGGCGTCAAGGCCAGCGGCAAGGCCCCGGGCGGGAACGGGGCGGGCCGCAGCCCGGCGTCGATCAACGCCGCCAGCAGCTGCTTCTCTTCCACCCGAACTCGCTCACACACCACGCCGACCGTTGCCATGTCCGTCCCTTTATGCCGTTCACCGTCCGGCTACTCGCCCCAGTCTTCGCCTTCGGCCGGGGCCAAGCCCAGCGTCGGCGGATTGACGCTCAGCACTTCCAGCTCGACCCCACACTCCGGGCAGGTGATGATCTCACCCTGCTCCACGTTGCTGAGCTCGATCTCCGCCGCGCACTCCGGACACGCTACCATCGCCTCATCCCTCCCTGTTTGCGCTCCGGCCCGGTCGGCCGGTCCGTGGTTGACCCGTTCGAATCCTCACCCCATGGTGAGCAGGAGCAACGCCTTGTGCATATGCAGCCGGTTTTCCGCCTGCTCGAAGACGATCGAGCGTGGACCGTCCACGACCGCCTCGTCGACTTCCTGGCCGCGATGGATCGGCAGGCAGTGCATGAACACCGCCGCCGACTTCGCCGCCGCCATCACCGCCTCGGTCACGCGATAGGGCGCGAGGGCGGCTTCTTTTGCCGGGTCGTTCTCCTCGCCCATGCTCTCGTGGGCATCGGTGTAGATCGCGTCGGCGCCGTCGGCGGCCAGCAGCGGATCATCGGTCAGCGTGATCGTGGCGCCCGAGGCGGCCGCCAGGGCGCGCGCGTTGGCGAGCACGTCGGTCCGTGGTTGGTAGGCAACCGGGCTTGCCACCGCCAGGCTGAGGCCCATCGCGGCCCCGCTCAGCAGGAGCGAATGGCAAACGTTGTTGCCGTCCCCGACGTAGGCCAGCCTGAGACGCGAGAGATCGCCGAACCGTTCCTGTAAGGTCAGCACGTCGCTCAACGCCTCGATCGGATGATAGACCTCGGTCAAGGCGTTATAGACCGGGACCGAGGCGCCGGCCGCGAATTGGACCAGGTCGTCGTGGATGGCGAAGCGGGCGGCGATGCCATCAACGTAGCGGCTCATGATCGCCGCCGTGTCGGCCAGGGTTTCGCCGCGGGTCAGTTGCAGCTCGTGGGTGCCGAGGAAGGTGGCGTGGCCGCCAAGCTGCTCCATCCCGGCCTGAAAGGCGTTCCGGGTCCGGGTGCTGGGATGCTGAAAGATCATCCCCAGCGTCTTCCCCGCCAGGTAGGGGTGCGGCTCACCCTGCCGGCGTTGCTCCTTCAGCCAGGCCGCCGTCGCCAGCAGCCCGGCGATCGCCGCCGCCGTCAGATCGGTGTCGGCCAGGACACTCCGGCCCGGTAGCCGCGCCGTCGCCACGAAATCGGGCAACGCCGCGATACCGGCGGTCTCGTCGCCATCGCTGCCGGCTCGTTTCAGCTCTTCGGCCGATCCCAACGCGCTCATCTCGCCATCCGCCTCAGTGCGCTCGATTCGGTGTGCAGAGGGAATGCAGCAGAATCGCCTTGTGCAGGTGGAGCCGGTTCTCCGCCTGATCGAAAATGACTGATTGGGGACCGTCCGCGACCTCGGCCGCGACTTCCTGATCCCGGTGCATCGGCAGGCAGTGCATGAAGACGGCGTTCGGCCGGCCGGCGGCCATGACCGCGGTCGTCACCTTGTAGGGGGCCAGCGCCACCGCCCGCGCCGGGCCGTCCTTTTGCCCCATGCTGACGTGGACATCGGTGTAGATGGCGTCGGCATCCCTGGCCGCCGCGAGCGGATCGTCGCTGATCGTCACCGTGGCCCCGCTGCCCGAGGCCAGCCAGGAGGCGTGCTTGACGACCTCGGGATCGGGCTGGTGGGCCGCCGGCGCCGCGACCGCGAGGTTGACTCCCATCGCGGCGCTGGTCAGCAACAGCGAGTGGCACATGTTATTGCCGTCGCCCAGATAGGCCAGCTTCAACCCCGCCAGGCTGCCACACCGTTCTTGCAGGGTCAGCAGATCGGCCAGCGCCTGGAGCGGGTGGCTTTTGTCGGTCAAGCAGTTGAACACCGGGATGCTGGCCGCCCCCGAAAGCTGGAGCAACTCATCGTGGGTGGAGACCCGGGCCGCGATGCCATCGACGTAGCGGCTGAGCACCTGGGCGGTGTCGGCAATCGTTTCGCCCCGCTTCATCTGCAAGTCGTTGACGCCGAGGAAGATGGCCTGGCCGCCGAGCTGGGCCATGCCGGCCTCGAACGAGACCCGGGTCCGCGTGCTGGGATGCTGGAAGAGCATCCCCAGCGTCTTACCGGGCAGGTAGTTGTGGGGCTTGCCGTTCTGGCGCAGCTTCTTCAGCCGGGCCGCGGTCTCCAAGACCTCGGTGATCTCGTCGCGGGCTAGATCGGTGTCGTTGAGGACGCTTCGGTTTCGCAGCCGGGCGCTGATCGTGAAGGTGCCGAGCTTGCCCTCGACCGGGCCGCCGAGCGAGATGACGCGATCGGCCAGCGGCTCGATCACCGGTTGCGGCACGGGATGCAGGTCGGGCGAGATGGGCTGGGGAAACGACGGGCTGGTCGCGGCGGACGACTCATGCATCTGGTGCTCCCTTCGGATGCGGACGTTCAGCGAACGCCCGGCGCCGGCGGATCCAGTGATCCAAACCGGTCCGAAGGGACGAGAGTCATACGCTCCCGCGGTACCACCCTTCTTGCACGGGGGTCGGGCTCGACCCCCTGCCGCTCTCGGCTGTTGATGACGTGGGAGCCACCCACCCGGGCCTACTTGCGCGCCGCTCGCGGTGATGAACCGCGGCCAACGGCTTTCTTCGGCCGGTCGCTCAGGAGCGCGTTCGGGAGCTTGCCGCCGGTCCCGGGCTTCCACCATCCCCGGGTCGCTCTGGCGGGTGGGCTCCGTACTCTTCTCCGTTGTCGCGAGAAACGAGGCGTAATCCAGCGTCGCCCGCTGGCGACCGCTGGCCGTGCGGCAAAGCGCTGACGATTCCGCGAGGCGGCTGTCAGCGCGTCGGACGGGACCGACGCGCCAGCCGCCACACCGGAGAGCGGGAGGGGATCTCCCGGTCTCGCGTCGTGAGATTCCTCATCTCAGCATCTCCATGTCCTGCTCCAGCAACCGGCGATCGCGCCGGGCGGCAACGTTTTGACCGAGTCCAAACAGGCGAATGAAGCCGTCGGCGCCTGCCCGCTGAGACACATCGTCGGCCCCGAATGTCGCCAGGTCCTCGTCGTAGCGGCCGATTGGCGACCGCCGGCCCACCGCGTGACGGGTGCCCTGGTCGAGCTTCAACCGGACCTCGCCGGTCACCGGCTCCTGCGTCTTGGTGACGAAGGCATCCAGCGCCTCGCGTAGCGGCGAGTACCAATGTCCATTATAGACCACATCGGCGTAAACGTGCGCGAGCAAATCTTTGAGCCGCATCGTCGCGTTGTCGAGCGTCCGAAGCTCCAGCTCGCGATGGGCCGTCGCCAGCAAGGCGCCGCCCGGTGATTCGTAGACGCCGCCGCGCTTCGTCGCGACCAGCCCGTTCTGCCACGGATCGACCCGGCCAACGCCGTGGGCGGCGCCCAGCTCGTTCAGGACGCCGGCCAGATCGACGGCGTCCAGCCGCTGGCCATCGATCATCACCGGTGTGCCCCGCTCGAAGGTCATCGTCACCTGGGCCGCCTGCTCCGGCGCCACCATCAGCCCGTGGGCAGCGGCCGGCGGCTCCGGCCAGCGGTCTTCACGCGGGCCGCCGTCGTGGCGGCGGGGCCAGGGATTGCCGTCAATCGAGTACATCCTGGCCGTTGTCGCGGTGACCGGGATGCCATGCGCTTCGGCGTAGGCGATGGCGTCCTCCCGCGACCGGATGTCCCACATCCGCGCGGGGGCGATGACGCGCAGCATAGGGGCCAGCGCCTGGTAGGTCAGCTCGAACCGGTCCTGGTCGTTGCCCGCCCCGGCGCCGCCGTGCGCCAGCGCGTCGCAGCCCTCCCGCAGGGCGATTTCGACCTGATGCTTGGCGATCAACGGCCGCGCCATCGCGGCCCCGAGCAGATACGTTCGCTCGAAGGCGGCCCCGGCCCGCACGGTCGGGTAAACAGAGCCGGTCAGGAACTCGTCGCGCAGATCGAGGACGTAGCACGTCGAGGCTCCGCTCGCCAGCGCCTTGGCTTCCACCGCGGAAAGGCCGTCCGGCTGCCCGACGTCGGCGGCGACGGCGATCACCTCGCAGTCGTAGCGTTCCTTCAGCCAGGAAATGATGCACGAGGAATCGAGCCCGCCGGAGTAGGCCAGGGCGACTTTCTTCGGCGCGGACTCGTCGGACAACGACAGGGCGGGGTTCAACCGAACGGGGGCCACGGGCACGCTCCCTACATGATGTGCAGTACCAACATCCGGGCGGGGCGCCGGCGAACCGGCGCCATCTGCTCAGGCCGAACGGGATCGCCCGGTTCGGCGGGTACGGCAACGGAGAGGGTAGCGGCGGCGAGCAGGGGCCGTGGATACCATTGCGGGGTGGTCTCCAGTTTCAAGCGTTGTATCGGATCATCACCATGGTGACCCGGATCACGGAACGACTTTCACCTTAGCGGCGGCTCGAACCGATGTCAAGATACACGTACAGGCCGAAAAAAGACCGTGCTCGACTCCCAATATCGACGTGCCCAAACGTCACCGAGGCCGCCGGATGTTCCCGCTTCACGAGCTCGCTTCTGCAAATCGTGTCTGGGGAAACGGCCATGGTCGCTTTTGTCGCGGGCAACGAGCTGGCGCTCGACCGGGAGCGCGGGCTCGTCGAGTGAGGGCCGAACGGTCCCTGGAACATGCCGTCGCTCGAGTTTGACGAGCGTCCCCGTTGCCGGTAGGGTGCCGCCTGGGCGTCAAGCAAGTCCACGACGTGACCAGGAGGCAACCGTGGCCGCGATCCGTACGCTCTACCTCGTCAACCACAGTCACACCGACATTGGGTTCACCGACTACCAGGACCTCTGCTTCCGCCAGCACCAGGAGTTTATCGACCAGGCCCTTGACCTGATCGAGGCCACCCAAAGCTATCCCGCCGAGGCCCAATACCGGTGGACCTGCGAGGTCACGGGGATGACCGAAAAATGGTTCCAGCGGGCCTCGCCGGCGCGGATCGAGCGATTCCAGCACTGGAACCGGCTCGGCATCATCGATGTGGCGGGGATGCAGTACAACCACACCCCGATGCAGACCATCGAGCAAATGATTCGCAGCCTATATCCAATCCAGCGCTTGCGCGATGGCTACGACCTGGCGATCTCGACCGCGATGCAGTGCGACGTCAACGGCATTAGCTGGCTGTATGCCGATCTCTTGCCCCAAGTCGGGGTCGAGCTGGTGACGATGGCGGTCAACCCGTTGCGGGGCAACGTGCCGAAGCCGCTCCCCGGCGCCTTCTGGTGGGAGGGCCTGGCCGGCAACAAGGTGCTGGCTTGGAACGGCTTCCACTACCTTTGGGGCCGCAGCATCGCCAAGCTCGGCGACTGGCGCTTCGTCGACGAGTCCCTACCGCCGATCATCGCCGGCCTGGAAGCATCGGACGACTACCCGTTCGATTTTCTCTACGCCCAATCGACCCACCCGATCCGGGTCGACAACGGGCCGCCCGACCGCCGGATGCCCGACTTCGTGCGCGACTGGAACGCCCAAGGCCGCTCCCCGCGGCTGGTCTTCACCACGCCGGCGGCATTAAACCGAATGCTGCGGGACGACTACGCCGGCCTGCTCCCGACCCGGCGCGGCGACTGGCTCGACTGGTGGTCGGACGGCGTCGCCTCCAGCGCCTACGAGACCGGGGTTAGCCGCGGCACCCACGAGCACCTGGCGATGGCCGAGCTAATCGGCAGTTGGCTGACGAGCGAAGGGCTCCCCATCTGGAGCGCGGAACGGGCCGCCCACGCCTACGAGCAAGCCACCCTCTACGACGAGCACACCTGGGGCGCCTTTGCCAGCGTCGCCGCCCCGAACTCGCTCTGGACCAAGGCCCAATGGAGCCGCAAGGCGAATTACGGCTACACCGCATCGGCCGAAGCCCTCGACCTGCTCAGCCAGGGCGCCCGCGCCCTGGCGTCCACCGTGGCCGATCAAGATACCGAGGGGATGTTCAACCTCGGCGACCTCGAGCCACGGGCGGCGTATCCCGCGCCGCGGGCCGATTCGCTACTGGTCATCAATACCCTGCCCTGGCCGCGCCCGGTCCACGTGACCGAGCCGGAGCAGCGCGGGCGGGCGGCACCGGCCGGGGTCCTGGAATGCTTCTTCCCGCGCGATGTGCCCTGGGGCGGCGACCGGCCGGGCACCCCCATGCGGGTGGTCAGCGGAGAGGTGCCGGGCTTCGGCTATGCCTTTCTGCCCCTCTCCGCCCAACCCCCCGGCGGCGACCTCGCCGTGTCGACCAACACAATTGAGAATGCGCACTACCGGGTCCGGCTCAATCCCGAAACCGGCGCCATCGCCGAGTGGTTCGACAAGACGCTGAGCCACGATTTTGCCGCCACCTACCAGGATTGGGGCATCGGCCAATACATCTACGAGCGCGTCGACTCGCCGGAGGATCGCCAAGCCCTCTTCTGGGGCGACTTCTCGATGGACGACTTTGGCTATGGCCGCACTGACACGCCCTGGCAACGTTGGACGGCCTCGACGGTCACCGTCGGCGAGCCGGCGATTGAGCACGGCCGGGCCACGATCGCGGTGACCATCGCGGCGCCCGGCATTCGCGGCGCCCGCTGCGTCTACGCGCTCGAAAGTGGCGCCAAGTCGCTGGCGATCGACTGGTTACTCGACAAGGAGCATCAGACCGGGATCGAGGCGGTCTTCATCGCCTTCCCGTTCAACCTCGGTGCCCCACGGTTTCGGGCCGACGTCAACGGCGTTCCCTTCAGTCCAAACAAGGACCAGCTTCCAAACACCGTGCGCGATTGGTATCCGATCGGGCGCTGGGTCAATGTCAGCGACGGCGAGCGCGGCGTGACGATGGTTCCGCTCGACGCCCCGCTGGTGCATCTGGGCGGCATCACCACCGGCAAATGGGCGAAGGAGCTGGAACTGGACGGCCCCACGATCATGTCCTGGGCGCTGCACAATCACTGGATGGTTAATTTCCAAGCGTCGCAAGGCGGCGAGATCCCGCAACGATACCGGCTCACCACCCACGCCGGAGCGTGTGAAGACGCCACCGCCGCTCGCTTCGGGGCCGAGCAAGCGACGCCGCCGGTCGTCCTCCGCGATTACCTCCGCACCGGGCCGGAAACCGGCCGCTTCCTCGATCTGCCGGGGGATGCCCCCGCGCTGGTCACCGCCAAGCCGGCCGAAGACGGCGACGGCATCATCGTCCGGGTTCAGAACCTCACCGAGCGTGAGCTGACCGTGCCGCTCTCGTTCCCCGGCCCGGCGCCCGTCTCCGCCGTGATGACCTCGCCGGTCGAGGTAAATGAATCCGAGCTTAGGGTCGCGGA
>JACCYK010000450.1 GCA_013696525.1 Chloroflexia bacterium | reverse complement strand
TTGTCGGCCACCGTGAAGTGGGGGAGCAACCCGCCTTGTTGGATGACATAGCCGATCCGGCGGCGCAGCTCGACCACGTCGAGGGTCCGGATATCACGGCCATCGACGACGATGCGACCTTCCGTCGTCGTTTCCAGCCGGTTGATCATCCGCATCGTCGTTGTCTTGCCGGAGCCGGAGGGACCGATCAGCACGTAGAGCTGGCCGGCGCCGACCTCGAAGCTGACGTCATCCACCGCCCGCACCGTCTGACCGTGGGCGGTGAAGGTCTTGGAGACATGGTCGAGGCTGATCATCGTTGAGCCACCTGCCCTGTCTACGTCAAGCCGAACCGTTCTTCAAGTCGGAGCGATGAGTCCGGTCCCGCCATTGTCGAAACCCCGCTCCCGGTTGCCACGTTGTCGTCTGCTTTCGCATCCTGGTTAGACGTTCTCCAGTCATCGCTGCGAATGACCCTTCGCGCGCCAAAAAACGCATATCGATCCGGACGTCGGCTTCACGATCGTCCCGCGCTACAGGTCCAATAGCGCCCGCATTAAGTCGGCGACCTGGCGCATGGTCTCCGGGGTTACTCGACCAAGTTGACGTTTGAGCCGCGTGGTCGAGACAGCGCGGACGTCTTCACACTTGATGAAGCTCGGCTGCCGCACGCCGCCTTCCGGTGGACTTACCCTGACGTGGAACGGGATCCGCTTGTCGACACTCGTCATCGGCAGGACGATGATCATCCTCGACCGGCTTTGGTTGAAGGCATCAGTTGAGACGACGAGGCCAGGCTGGACTCCGCCCTGCTCGTGTCCTCGGGACGGGTTGAAGTCCAGCAGCCAGACATCGGCCCGCGACACGATGACCGGCGTCATCTAAGCTGTCGCCAGGTCGGCGACACGAGGGTCCTCGCCGGACGGCATCCTGACGTCTTCACTCAATCCATCTTCTAGTGCGGCATCCCAGACGCCGCGTTCCGCAAGCGCCGCCGCCCATGCGTCAGGATCGGCTTGCAGGGCCGCATACGCCTCGTTGGCACGTTCGAAGAGGCGGCGTCGCCAATCTGCCGTGACCAAACGGTCAAGCAATTCAGGCATCGTGAGTGCGTCCTCACGGGCGAGCTCCTGTAGCTGACGATGTGTTTGCGCGTAGACGCGCACAGTCGTCGTGGCAGCCAAGGTTCACCTCCTTGGTGGCAGTGGCAGACATCTCCGGCGACGCTACTGTATGCGATTTGTATGCGCTTCGGTAGCGAGATTACGATACAACGCGGACCACCAGACTGCAACAGCATCGGGACCGCGGGACGACCGAATTCCTCGGCCAACGGATTTAGAGCTGTTCGGCGTAGGCCTGGTTCTCCTGTTTGAGTGTCGGGTCGGTGCCGAGGAAGGCGTGCTTCGACATGTCGGCCGTGTAACGGCTGGCGGGCGGGGTGCGGCCCAGGGCTTCGGCCATGCTCCGGATGTGATGCGGCCCGGCTCCACAGCAGACGCCGAGATAGCGGATATCCAGCGCCGCCGCCGCGCGGGCGAAATCGGCGATCTCGAAGCGGGTGCAGACGAAGGGATCGAGCGCGGTCGGGAATGAGCGTTCCTGGTCGCCGTGGCCGTGCTCGGGGTCATGCAAAGATTGAAAGGTGGGTTGCTCGTCGTGGGTCCGGTAGGGCACCGGCAGGGCGGCGACATAGCCCTTCACGGACTGGCGGATGTCGGCCAGCGCCGGCAGCATCGTGCGCGGCCCGCGGATGCAGTTGAGCCCGGCCACCGCCGCCCCCTGATCCTCGACCCGGCGGCATGCCTCGGCCGGCGACCAGTCCTCGCGGGTCGCCAGGTCCTGGTGCATGGCGAAGGTAATTACGGCTGGCTTGCCCGTGGCCTGGATCACGTCGAGCGCGAGCAGCGCCTCTTCGCCCCATTGGAAGGTCTCGCCGATGATGAAATCGACGCCGGCATCGACCGCCCACGCCACCTGCTCGGTGAACATGGCCCGCACCGCGCGCCGCGCGTCGTCGTCCGGCGCGAAAACGTTGGTATTGCAGATATTGCCGGCGAAGAGGGCGCCGGTCTCGGCCGCCACCTCGCGGGCGATCGTCAGCGCTTGCTGGTTCATCGCCTCAAGCAGGTGCTCTTTGCCGATCAAGCGGAGCTTTTCCCGGTGCGCGTAGTAGGTGAAGGCTTCCACGACGTCGGAGCCGGCGTGGACGAACTCGCGGTGGAGCTGGGCGACCAGCTCGGGATGCTCCAATACCACCTCGGGAACGTAGGCGCCGGCTTGCAGGTAGCCGCGCCGCTCGAACTCAAATAGATACCCTTCGGCGCAGATCACCGGCCCCGCTTCGAGCCGTTCCAACAGGCCGCGCTTGGGGCCCGTGCCGTTGTCGCTCACCGTATCGCTCCCTCCCAATAGCCGAACGCGTCGTGTCCGACGTCTGGCGAAATCACCGTATTCTGCTACAAGTTGGCGAATCGCGACCGTGCGAGCCGCCGGTTCACATGTCAGCGCGGGCCGCGTACAGTTGCTTGGTCAATTGGATGTGGCCCAGATGCTCCCGGCCGTGGCCGACCGCGTGGATCAGCCAGTAGAGGCCGGTTTGGGTGCCATTCGGCCGCTGCCTTGGCGCGGCGAGATCGGCGGCGGTGATGCTTGGCCCGATCTGATCGAAGCGGGCATCCATCTCGTCCAGCCTGGCCAGCAGCTCGGTATCCGACTCCGCGGTGGCGTGGAATTCCGCCGCCATATCGCGCGGGCCGGCGTCGTTGCCTTTGATCGCATTCAGGATCGCGGCTTCCGAGGCGGCGACATGGATCACCAGCGCTGCCGCCGAATTGGTCTCGGCCCCCGGCCGCCAGTTTAGTCCCGCCTTGTCCATCCCGCGCACGGTCTCCCGATAACCGTCGTGAATGATCCGTAGCTGGGCGCGGGCTGATTCAACCGCTGGCTCCATGAAGCTGCTCCTTTTCAATCGTTCGATTCGGACCCTTCGATCCCGCGGGAGTTATGTCGTGTCCCCGCGGAAATGGGGGTTAGCGGGTCGATCGCCGCTCGTAGAGTTGGTTGGTTAATTGAATGTGGCCGAGGTGCTCTCGCAAGTGAGAAACGTCGTGCAGCAGCCAGTACAGACCAGTGTTCGTCGTGCCGTTCCAGCGGGTGCGGGGGCTGGCGAGGTCATCGGCGGTGATGTGCGGCGCCATCTCCTCGAAGAAGGCGTCCATTTCGTCGAGCTTGGCCAGCAGCTCGGCGTCCGCCCCGGCCGTGGCCCGGAACTCGGCGTCCCGGTCACGCTCGGTCGGCAAGCCCCGGATCGTGCGCAGCAATTCGCCCTCCGAGCCGGCGATGTGGACGACGAGGACGGCGGCCGAATTGGTGTCCGGGCCGGGCGTCCAATTCAGGGCCGCCTGGTCCATACCGCGAATCGTCTCCCGGTAGGCGTCGCGGGTCAGCTTCAGGTGCTCGCGGGCGGTCTTGACGGTTGGTTCCATCCAGCGGTGCTCCTCATGATCGGCATCGGCGACGGCTTCGGCAGCAGATGCGCGGGGCCCGCCGGCGGCCATGTTCGCGTGCACCAGCGTGGATTGTAGCGTCTTTGGGCGCTGGCTTTCGTGCCCGTGGCCGGCACCGGCCAGGCGAACAGGGCGGCGCCGGGTGCAGAGCGGTAAACTCATCTGACCGGTATGGCGCTGGCCGGAACCGTATGCTAGAGTGCCGGCCAAGCCAGGTTGATCCCGGTCCCCATCCGTCCCGTCCCGCGGCGCTCGGCTCACGCCAGCCACGGATCGTGGCCCGTGGCGGTAGCCGGTCGCACCAAGGTTAGGAGCCATGTGATGAACGGCGAGCGGATAGAGCACCTGATTGCGGAACGAGCCAGCGGCCGGCTGTCACGTCGCCAGCTCGCGCGGCGTCTCACCTTGTTGGGGTTGAGCGCGCCCGCGATCGCCGGGGTTCTGGCGACCTATGGCGGCGACGCGGCGGCGCAAGAGGCGAGCCCCGAAGCCGGGGCGGACGACATCATCACCTCCCC
The DNA here is from genome assembly GCA_013696525.1 of Chloroflexia bacterium. GTDB lineage: Bacteria > Chloroflexota > Chloroflexia > Thermomicrobiales > UBA6265 > JACCYK01. The sequence continues at coordinate 705 of JACCYK010000450.1, read as the reverse complement.
CAGCTTTGCCGGGCAGTCGTTGGTGGTGACTAGCTACGGCGGCACCTGGGAAGAGTTCATGCGGGCCGAGGTCCTCCCCGATTTCGAGGCGGCGACGGGGGCCACGGTCGAGCTCGCGGTTGGCCTGTCCAACGACTGGATGACCACGATGCGGGCCGCGGGCCTGGATAATCCACCCTACGACGTGGTCATTGCCAACGAGACGTGGATCTCGACCGCGCGGATCGAGGGCAACTTCGAAGCCCTGACGGAAGAGCGCGTGCCGAACTTGCAGGACGTGGCCGAATCGTTGCGGATGCCGGACGACATCGGCGTCCTCGCTCTCGTCTCTCCCCTCGGCCTGGCCTCAATGACGGAGGCGGTGGCGGAGGGGCCGACGACCTGGACCGGGCTGGCGGACTTCATGCCCCAAGTCGGCATCTACAACATCGCCAATTCAGCCGCCGCCCAGCACATCCTGATGATGGCGGAGATTCTGACTGGCGATTATATGGACTGGGAGCCCGGCTTCGACTGGATTCGGGACAACCTCCAGCTAGCGCGGCAGACCGACTTCTCCGGCAATATGGAGCAGTTGCTCACGCTGGGCGAGGTCAATGTCGGCATCCTCGACTCGCCGGCCTGGGCTCGGTTGAGCACCCAGGGGATCGCCATGGATTGGTCCGGCCCGGAGGAAGGGCTGATGATGTTCGAGCAGAACACGAA
>JACCYK010000461.1 GCA_013696525.1 Chloroflexia bacterium | reverse complement strand
AGCCGATCCCACCCGGTTGCGTATTCTCGGCGCTCTGGCCGAGCGGCCGCACTCGGGCCGTGAGCTCAGCGAGCGGCTCGGCCTGACCCCGCCGACGGTCAGCCACCATATGAGCCGCCTGCTTGCCACCGGCATCGTGACGTCGACGCCGCGGGCGCAATCCCGTTGCTACGCGCTTGACCAGACGGCCCTGAGGGACGCGGCCACCGTATCCTCGCCGGCGACAACCGGCCAAGACCAGGGCGATACCGCCGGCACACCGGATGCGGCGGCGCGGCTACGAGCGAAGGTGCTCCGTGACTTCTTCGATGGCGAGCGGTTGAAGCAGATTCCGGCCCAACGCAAGAAGCGCGTCGTCGTCCTAGAACATCTGCTGACGAGGTTTCAGCCCGACGTCGAGTACGACGAACGGGCCGTGAACGACCTGCTGCGGCCGGCGCACGATGATGTGGCCACCCTCCGCCGCGAGCTGGTTGACTACGGCTACATGGACCGCCAGCGCGGCATCTATCGCGTCGCCGCCGCCCTGCCGCCGCGCGGACCCACGGTCGCGCAAGAAGTCCGCGGCGACGAAGCCGAGTGGCTCGAGCACCTGATCGCGGGGGCGACCAAGCGAGCCTTTGAGCGCTAGCCGGACCTTGTTTCAGCAAAGGCGCGCTTCGCGCCAACGATGAACTCGACAATCTTGACCGGATCCTTCTCGCCCGCCGTCTCAACCCCGCTACTGACATCGACCGCCGCCGGCATCACTGTTCCTACTGCCGCGCCGACGTTCTCGGCGGTCAGGCCGCCAGCCAGGCTCAGGGGCCAAGATGGCGCCAAATCCCTTGCCAACGACCAATCGGCCCGCGCCCCCGCACCACCTGCCACCCCCGCTACGTACCCGTCGATCAGGAAAAGCAGCGGCGCGTTGGCCACGGCCCTGAACCCCGCCAGCACCGGCTCAATCGCGTCCGTGGGAGTGCCGGGTGCCGGCCGGAACGCCTTGATGACGGGCCGAGTCAGACGCGACAGCAACGCCGGTGGTTCATCGCCTTGCAATTGCACGAGGTCCAATGCAGCGAGTTCGACCACCTCATTAATTTCGTCGGCATCGGCATCGACGAACACGCCGACGGCAAGCACGGAGCTCCCACCAGTCGTGGCCTTGGCGGCGGCGATGGCCTCCCCGGCCGCCTCCGGGGTGATCCGTCGCCGCGCCGGGGCAAAGATGAACCCCAGGAAGTCGGCGCCCGCGCCGGCGGCGACGGCCGCATGCTCGGGCTGCCGCAATCCGCAGATTTTGACGAGCCCGCCTGCTTGCCCTTTGACCATGTTCACGATGCGGGCCGCAGGAGCGACCGGACGGCCGCCGCCCAATCAGGGGCCAAGATGAGTCCTTCGCCGACAAGGACCGCCGCCACGCCGGCGCGGCCCAGGCGGGCGACATCGGCCGCATTGATAACCCCGCTCTCGCCGACGAGGACGGCTCCCGGCGGGGCGAACGGCGCCAGCCGTTCCGTCACGGCGAGATCCACGGCAAAGGTTCGCAAATCCCGATTGTTGATTCCGATCAGCGACGCCCCGACCCGCCCCGCCCGCTCCATCTCGGCTTCATCATGGACCTCGACCAGCGCATCCATCCCCTGTGCCCGGGCCATACCAAGCAACTCCGCCAAGAGCTGGTCCTCCAGCGCCGCCACGATCAATAAGATCGCGTCAGCACCATATGCTTTCGCTTCAATGATTTGATAGGGGTCAAGCATGAAATCCTTCCGGAGCACCGGCACTGCCGGCGAACGGCGATGCGCCACATGCGCGGCCCCGCTTAGGTCATCGAGGCTTCCCTGAAAGAACGGCTCGTCGGTCAGCACCGACAGCGCCGCCGCTCCGCCGTCCAAATACGAAGCCGCCACGACATCCGGTTCGACCACAACCGGGAAGATGCCGCGAGACGGCGAAGCGCGTTTGATCTCGGCGATGATCGACACCGGTGGACCAGCGATCGCGGCTTTGAGGCTGAGCGATTCCGGACGCGTGCGCGCCCTCCGCTCGAGTTCACCCACGGGGACGTTGGCAGCCCTGGTCCGAAGATCGGCCGCGGTCCGGGTCAGAATCTGGTCGAGGATCGTTCCGGTAGCGACGGTCCCGAGGTTCACGCGGTCGCCTCCCGCCTTGGCGCCCCGAGTTGCCTCGACAGCGCCACCAGATGTTCGAGCGCGGCCAGCGCCTTCCCGGAGTCGATGGCGGCGGCGGCGAGACCGATGCCGTCCGCGAACGACTCGGCCGCGTTGGCAGCATAGATCCCGGCGCCGGCATTGAGCAGGGTGATCGCTCGCCGCGGGCCCGGTTCACCCCGCAGCACCCGCAACGTGATCGCCACGTTTTCGCTAGGCGAGCCGCCCTTCAGATCCTTCAGCGTGCCGCGCGGCAGGCCGAAATCTTCTGGCGCTACACGGAACGTCCGGATGTCGCCCGTTCGGGCATCCAGCTCGGTCACCGCCGACGATCCCGTGATGCCCAGCTCGTCCAACCCTTCGTCGGCGTGGACCAGAATGGCATGCTGGCTGCCGAGTCGTTGCAGGGCGTGCGCCAACTTGTGCGCGATATCCGGATGACCCACCCCGACGAGTTGGTGTTCGGCACCGGCCGGGTTGGTGAGCGGGCCGAGGATGTTGAACACGGTTCGGATCCCGATCTCCCTGCGGGCCGGTCCAACAAACCTCATCGCCGGATGAAACGCCGGCGCATACATGAAGCCG
>JACCYK010000423.1 GCA_013696525.1 Chloroflexia bacterium | reverse complement strand
GGCGTGGGCGGCGCGTCGAAGATGGCCGGCGCCTCGTCTCCGAGCTCGACGGGCACCACGACCGGGTCCGCGCCCAGCTCGATCGGTCGATCCGGGGCGCTGGCGGCCACTTCCGTGGCGGGCTCATCGGCGATCGGCGTTGGCGTGGCGACGGCCGGGGGGCCGTCGCCATCGGCGGGATCGGGCGCCGGGTCGTCATCGTAGCGGTAGCCCAACTGGCCGACCGTGTCGATGATCTCCTTCCCGGTCATCACGACCGGCTGGCCGTTCTCATCGAAGAAGGTGTAGGGCGTGTCCATCCACACCAGATCGGAGGCCGGTGGGTTCGCGCCCCCGACCGCCGGGTCGAGCCATCGCTGCCACAGCCGGTCGAGGTTCGCGTGGTGCAGCCAGAAGATCGGGTCGCGCCCGGCCGTTTCGAAGAAACGCATCAGGCCCGTATCGCCGCCGACCAAGACGTGGACGCCCCCGTGCGGCGTGGCTTCGATCTCACCGGAGAAGCTTAGGCTCAGGTCCGCGGCGGAGAAGTTGGTGAAGGCGAAGGCGTCGGCAAAGAGAACGGCAGCGGCTGGAAGCTGGGCGCCGTCGTTGATACCGGTGCCGGGACCGTTGACGGGGTTGCGTTCCGTCACGAAGAGCGGATTGCTAGCGTCGGCCGGCTGCCGGAAGGCGATCGGCAACGCCCGTTGCGCCGGGTCCGAGTAGTTCCAGTACGGCAGCGCCAGCAACGGGTCGCCACTGGCGGCGCGCAGGATGCGCTCGAACCAGTAGAGGTACATCCGGTGCCAGGACAGAAAGAAGTAGTTGAAATGCTCGCAGGTGGACCACTCCGGGAGCGCCGGGGTGTCCGTGGTCCCGTGCATGTTCGCCTGGTAGATCCAGCTCGTGGGATCAGTGGCGGGGCGGGCCCGCATCGCCGCCACCCCGGCCCGGAGAGAGGCCACTTCAAGTCCGGTCGGGGGCAGGCCGCCGATGCCGCGACGGACGTAGATAACCGGCTCGCAGGTCGCGGTGGGGGTGGCGGTCGGGGTCTCCTGCGCCCGCGCCCCGCCGGCGCCGGCGAGGTAGGCACCGAGCCCGCCGGCCGCGCCCTTGGCGGCCGCGCCAAGCACCTGCCGCCGGGATCGGGCGGCGGTGAATCGCCGCGCGGTCAAGGTGAAACGATGATCGTCCACGGGTGGCCCCTTTCAGTGTCAAGATGTCGTGGTATGAGCCGGGGTGGCGGACGGATTGATTGCTTGCCTGAGCACCTCCTTCACGCGGCTGGCCCGCGGTCAACCTATACCGGCGTTGCCATCGCCGCGTCTCCCGCCGCGCGGCCGACGGCCTCGTACCAATTGAACAGCGGGAGCGCGAACGACGCGGTCTCCTCTAGGTGGACCCGCCGGCAGAGGTCGCGGAATCGCCGGTACGGCTCACCCCGCCAGGCGGCGGCGAGCCCGGACAGCGGCGTTTCCCGCGGGTTGCCGAGGGGCGAACGACCGGGCGAACCCATACTGAAGCGGCACCACCGTGCCGTCGGTCTCGATTACCAAGGGGGAAACCAGCTCGGCCAGATGGCGGGTCGCTGCCCCCGAACCACCATTCGAGCATCATCGACGACCCGCGGCGAGCGTCGCCCGCCGGGGACACTAGACCGGTCCATGGCTTTTCCTCTCCATATCGCGCGATGTAAGCCAAGACGATGGAGACTATGCGCGCCGGGTGTGTAGCTTATAGTACACCCGCCGAGTGGCCGCGTCAATGGTCGTTGGGCTGATTCGCGGGAGCGTTCCTAAACGCCGCCGTATCCCTCACCGCCGGTCCGTCGGCCCCTGGTGACAAAACCAATAGCCCACCCCGGCAATGACCACGATCAACGCCGCGATCAGCAAGCTGCGGTTAACCGTGTCCCCGACCACCCGGACGCCGAACCAGAGTAGGCTGAGATACAGGGCGACCCCGCCGCTGACCACCAGCACGTAGTGGAACGGATCCCGCGGCTTTGGGTCGCGAGGCCGCTGCTCCTGGCCGCTGGTGAACCGGCGACGGCGACGCTGCGACATGGAACACTCCGATTCGCGCGGCCCGCGACCGGCGAGAACGACGGTCATCCATTCTCACACAGCCATGCCGCGGGTCGTCGCCCGTTGACCGCGGTCTGGCCGGCCCGTATGCTCCGCGGCAGCGGTCAAGGGGTCACGATGCGTGATGAGGACACCTGATGTCGGGCCGAAGTGACGTTGTGATCGTTGGCGGCGGCATCATCGGCTGCGGCATCGCCTACGAGTTGGTGAAACGCGGCGTCGCCGTCACCTTGGTCGAGCGAGGCCCAATCGGCGGCGAGGCATCCTGGGCCTCGGCCGGCATCATCGGCATCCCCAGCCGCCCGGAGTGGACCCCGGCCCGTGTCGACCTGCACCGGATCAGTCTGGCCCGCTATCCAACGCTGCGGGCCGAGCTGCGGGAACGGTGCGCGATCGACTTCGATTACGTGCAGCCGGGCGACCTCGCCATCGCGGTTGATGCCGAAGCCGCCGCCCGGCGACGGACGGTCGCCGATTGGCAGCGGGCCGAGGGGTTCGCGATCGAGGAGCTGACGATCGCCGAGGCCCGCCAGCGCGAGCCCGCCCTGCCCGCCGGCCTCCAAGCCGTCTGGTTCTCGCCCACCGCGGGGTCGCTCTCGGTCCACCGCTTCACCCTGGCCCTGGCGACGGCGGCGGCCAGCCTGGGAGCCACGATCCTGCCGGACACCCCGGCCGGGGAGCTCCTGCTGGACCGGGCCAAGGTCCGCGGGGTCCGTCTGCTGGACCGTGAACTCACGGCGGAGACGGTAATCCTGGCGACC
>JACCYK010000422.1 GCA_013696525.1 Chloroflexia bacterium | reverse complement strand
GTCGGAGGACATCGAGCAGGTCATTCTGGCCAATCTGGACCAGGCGCTCTTCCTATTCTCGGTGCGCGACCCGACGCCGCACCCGCGGATGCTCGATCGCTTCCTGGTGATGGCGGAGTCACGGGAGCTGCTGGCGCTGATCGGGGTCAACAAGATGGACCTCGACGAGGTTGACGGTGCTGGGGCATCGCTCGCGAAACGGATCTTTGGCCCGTATGAGGCCGTCTACCCGGTGTTCTACGTCAGCGCGGCCTCCGGTTCGGGAGTAGCGGCGCTGAAGGCGGCGGTCGAAGGTAAGATCACGGCGGTGGCCGGGCCGTCCGGGGTCGGCAAATCGAGCCTCCTCAACGCGCTAGACCCCGATCGCATCCGGGACATCGGATCAGTGTCGACGGCAACCGGCAAAGGCCGGCACACCACGATCGCGACCGAGCTGTTGCGGCTGCCAGGTGAGCAAGAGACCTACCTGGCGGACACGCCGGGCATTCGCTCGCTGGCCCTGCACGGGGTGGCGCCGGAGGAGCTGGACGCCTGCTTCCCGGAGCTCCGGCCTTACTTGGATCAATGCTTCTATCCTGACTGCACCCATCTCCACGAGCCCGGTTGCGCCGTCCGCCAGGCCGTCGCCGACGGCGAGATCCCGGCCGCGCGCTACGAAAGCTATGCGATCCTCCGCCGCGGCGACGACGGCTAAGCAGCGGTAGCCGCTGCCGCGGATCGGTCGCGGCACCCGCTCGGGAGGCATCCTCCGGGCTCGACGCGGCGGTTGACCCACGACGCCACAGCCGGCATCATGCGCTCGTGCTCATTCCGGTTCCGTAGCACTGTCGGGGGAGGGCCTGGGGTGTCTGCCGGGGATCGTGGCGGCGAACGGGCCGGTCATCGGCTGCCGATCCCGCTGACTCGCTTTGTCGGGCGGGAGAAGGAGCTGGCGACCCTAACCGGCCAGCTCCGCGATCCCGCCGCGCGTCTGATCTCGGTGACGGGGCCAGGCGGCGTCGGCAAGACGCGCTTGGTGACCCAGGCTGCCCTAAGCCTGGAGCCGGAGTTTTCCGGCCGGATCGCGATCATCCGATTGGACGACATCACGGACCCGCGGGATGTGCTGCCCACCATTGCCCGTGCCATCGGGGCGGACGATGGGCAGCGCGGACCGCGAGAAGCGCTGGCTCGCTTTTTGGGTGATGATCGCTGGCTCCTAGTGCTTGACAATATCGAGCATCTCTTGCCGGCGGCGAGCGACGTGGCGGGACTGCTCCAGCACGCGGCCGGGACAACCGTCCTCGTCACCTCCCGCGCCCGGCTCCAGGTCGCGGGCGAGCACGTCTTTCCCCTGGCGCCGTTACCGGTGCCGCCGGCGGACCGGCCGATGCCGATCGACCTTGACCGCTTCGCCGCGACCCGGTTGTTCGTCGACCGGGCCATCGCCGCTGACCCGTGGTTCTCGGCCAAAGATGCGGAAGCGGCGATCGCCGCGATTTGCCGGCGCCTCGATGGGTTGCCGCTGGCGATCGAGCTGGCGGCGGCGCGGGTGGCGATCATGCCGCCGGCCGCGCTGCTCGAGCAACTGGACGCGGGGTCGTCGGCATTGTCCGTGTTGCGGGGCGGTCCGCATGACGCCCCAGATCGGCTGCAATCGGTCGAAGCGGCGATTGCCTGGAGCTACGACCTGCTGCGACCAATCGAGCGGCTATTCTTCCGCCGGATGTCGGTCTTCGTCGGCGGGTTCACCCTATCCTGGGCGGCGGCCATGATCCGCGGCCACAATGGTGGCGAGGCGTACCCGATCGATGCCGGCGTCAATCCGCGGCTGCACTAGTGGTTTTACCATGGCCGCGACCTGCGCGACACCAGCGGTCGCCGCCTGGACGCCCCGCCGTTGCCGCCCCTGGCGCTTGACCCAATGGACGCGATTCAGGCGTTGCTCGATGGCAGCCTGCTCCAGACCGTTCCCAGCGGTGAGCCAAACCAACCGCGCTACCAGATGCTCGAATCGATCCGCGAGCTCGGGATGAGCCGGCTGCTGGCGTTGGCCGAGGAAGACGAGGCGGTTCGGGTCAACCACGCCGCGTTGATCCTGGGCTTTGTCGAGCTGACGCGGGAGGAAATGTGGAATGCGCCGCAACCATCGACGCCGCTCCGAATCGAGCGCGAGCTGGGGAACATTCGAGCCGTCCTGACCTGGGCGGCGCGGTCGGGGCCGTCCGAGGCCGAGCTGGCGCTGCGGCTGCCGCAATCACTCTGGCTGTTTTGGCAGACTCGCGGCTATGTCACCGAGGGGCGAAGCTGGCTGGATCGCGCGCTTGCCCTGCACGCGGGTCCGGCCTGGGACCGGGCGACGGCTCAGATCATCGCTAGGCTCTTTGCCTGGATCCAGTTCGATCTCGACCGCGCCGGGTCGGCGCTCGCCGCGGCGCGGGCGTTCTGGCAGTCGACGGACAACAAGCATTACCTGGGTGAATCGATCTTGTTCACCGCCGTGCTCGCCTGGACGCGGGGTGACATGGCACGCCTGGTCACGGAGGTGGAAACGGCGCTGGCACTCTACCGCGATTGGGGCGCCCGGCATGGGCTCGGGATTTGCCTGATCCTGCTCGCGATCGTGGCGCACCGGACTGGCAATTCCAAAGGGGCACTCGACCTCCTGGACGAGGCGCGCATCACCTGCGACGCCGCCACGTTTTCCTGGGGTAGCGCCTGCTCGGTGCTCTAC
>JACCYK010000378.1 GCA_013696525.1 Chloroflexia bacterium | reverse complement strand
ACTCACGACTCACGACTCACGACTCACGACTCACGACTCACGACTCACGACTCACGACTCAAAAATGCTCCCGCAACTGCGTGAACCGTTCCAGCACCAGCAGCCGGCCGGGACCAGCGGCTAGCTCTTGCAGCTTCAGGCTCCAAGTGCTCTCGTGCGGCACGAAGACCGCGTTCAGGCCGGCGGCCAGCGGCGCGTTGATGTCGGAGCGCGGCGAGTTGCCCACCATCCAGGTCCGCTCCGGCGCCAGCGTCAGCTCGGCGGTCAGCTCCTCATAGGCGGCGGGATCCTTCTCCCGCACGATGGCGACATGCCGGAAGTGCCCTTCCAGCCCGGAGCGATCCACCTTGAGCCGCTGCTCCTCCGGGTGTCCCTTGGTCATCAGAATCAAGTGGTGGCGCCCACCGAGATAGTCGAGGGTGTCCACCACGCCGTCGATCAACTCGATCTCCTGGCTCAGGATCCGCTCGCCGAAGGCCATCACGGTCGCCAGGTCGTCGTCACTAATGTCGCGCTCGGCCAGATGCTCGTAGCACTGGCGCAGGTTGCGCGAGAACCCGGCCGCGCCATACCCCTGGCTGGCGATGTTGGCCCGTTCGATCTCGTTCAGCACGGCCCGCACATCGGCCCGGCTCATCGTTGCGTGGTCGAGAAAATCAAGGAACTCCTCGGTCGCCCGATCGAAGTAGATGTTGTTCTCCCAGAGCGTGTCGTCGGCGTCGATGATGAGGGTTTGGTCTGTCATGACGGATCTGTTGCTCCCGCTAACCCCGGTCCCGCTGGTGGGATGATACGCGGTGAGGCGGCCGCTGCCATCGCGGCGGGAAACGGAGGCTGGCGACGCTAGTAGAACCGGGCGACGTAGACGGCGATGACGATCAGGATGACCGTGGGGTAGAGGACACGAGCGATGAGGTCGAGCTGGCGGACGGCGGCGAACCGTTTCTGCTTGTACCAGCGGTCGATCACGATGTTGATCAGCACCAGCAGGGCCGAGAGCGCGATGTAGACGTAGTAGCCCCACTCGATCGCCACCGTGTAGCCGATTTCGGGCAGATTGCTGGAAATCGACTGCAACAAGACCGAGGTGGTCAAAATCGAGGTCACGGAAAAGCCGATCCGGGTCCCCGCGCTCTCAACGGAGAAAAAGAGCGAGATGTAGGTCACCAGCGCCAGCAAGGCCAGGGGCAAGAGGTTCTTGATCAAAAAGGAGCGGACCTCACGGGCGTACGACATCTGGACCTGGTAGGTCGACACCAGGTCATACTCGGGGGCGCTGGTGCGGGGGTCGGGCGTCGTCGTCCGGGCGCTGGCGGTGCCCTGGACAACGGAGACGTCGTCCACCACCCAGCTCGGGATCTGGTTGAACGGTTGGGTATAGTCCACCGCGCTGCGCAAGCGTGATTCCGCCGATTGCCCCACCGTCGCCTGGTCCGGGACGTAGACGATGTCGTCCTCCGAGAGCCGCACGTTTTGCAGACCGATCGTCAGCAGGTGGGTGTCCCAGGGATAGTCGTGAAAATCCATGGGGTCGGTGAAGGTCGCCTTCACCCGGTACATCACGAAGTGATTGTCGTTCAGCTCCGACCGGTTGAGCGGCTCGGGCAGGGGCAAATCGGGCTCGGTCGTGTTGGTGAACGAGATGTCTTCCGCCAGGTCGTTTCCCGCGTACCGAAACCAGAGAAAGAAATCGGCATCGAACGTTTGGGCCCGCGCATCCAGATTGGAGACCTCATTGAGATCGACCCCGACGTAGGCCACCCGGTACTCGCGCAGGATCAGCCCCTCCATGTCGTAGATGAGGCCGGCGGCGCGGTCGGCGGCGAGATCGAATTGGGTGGGGTTGGTCACCGCCCGGTACTGGACGAGGGCGCTCAACAGGACGCCGCGGTCGAACCGGCCGAACGACTGAAGCTGCGGCACCGAACGATCGGCATCGAAATAGAGCGGACCGCTCAGGCCGGGCACCGCGGTCTCCGGACTGTCGAACCGGTCGAGGGCGTCCCGGATCCGGGCCCGCCCGGCATCGATGGCGCCGTTCCCGGTCTCGGTGGCCGCGCCATCCAACGCGTGAATGGCCAGGATCGCCGCGTCGTAGGCTTTGGCGCCAAACCACTGCGGCGCGACGCCATAGCTGGCACGGAACCGTTGCGAGAACGTCAGCGCCTCGCCACCCAGGCTGTCATAGATCAGCGGCGCGGTCACGCGCAGGCCATTGGTGAAGAACCCGGGCTGCTCCAGCTCCTCCGGCTCTCCGACGAACAATTGGGCGAACCCCTGATACCCGATCGCGTCACCGCCGATGATTGGGGGGTTGAGCCCGGCCCGCCGCAGGACGAGCAGCAGATCGCGCGCATCCTCCGGCGTCAGGGAGAGGAAGACGAGGCCCGGATCGGGGAGCGCCGCCAGCTCGTCCACGACCGCCGCGATCGACGATTCCCGGTCCTCCGGCTCGATCTCGAGCCCGGCGACGACCGTGCCGGCCTGGCTGAACTCGTCGCGAAACGCCGCCGCCAGCGAGGTTTCGTAGGCGCCGCCGGCGGAGATCACCGTCGCCCGCGCAAAGTCGAGGACATGCTGGCTATACGCCGCCACCAGCTTGCCCTGCTCCTGGTTGGCGAGCACCGACCGGAAGTACCAGGGATGGGTGTCGGTCAGGCTATCGACGGTGGCGGACGGCGAGATGGCGACGATCCGCGCCGCCTCGTAGATGGGCGCCGCGATCAGCGACGCCTCGCTTGTCTGGTGACCGATCACCAGCCACACCTGATCGTTCGCCACAATCTCGGCGGCGACTTCGGCCACCGTTGCCGGGTCGTTCCGATCATCGAAGCTCACGACATCCACCGGCCGGCCGCCGATGCCGCCCTGCTGGTTGATGGTCTCGACCGCCAGCTCGATGGCCCGCAACTGCTCCCGGCCGGCGTAGGCGTCGGGCCCGCTCAAGGGTCCGGCATAGGCGATCAGGTAGGGCTCTCCAGCCAAGCCGCGCGGTTGCAGCAGGACGCCGGCAACCACCGCGGCCACTAGCGCCAGCGCCGCCCCGGCCAGCAGCCAGGACTGCCAGCAACGCCGGGCCGGGACCGGGGGCGGCGGCCGCCGCTCGTCGGGATCACCGCTGGTCTCGGTCGCCCGCGGCGGGGGAGATTGCCGCAGCCCCCGAGCCCGATGTTGCCGTTCAATCGCGGTCCGGGGCAAGAGCGGCAGGGGAATGCTGGCGGCCGCCAGATCGGGCGGCAAGGCCGGCGTGTCGAGCTGAATCAGGGCGGGCGGAATCACGGCCGGACCGGGCGGCAACAAGACGAGCCGGCGCAGCCCCGGGCTTTCCGGATTGATCGCCAGGGCCCGGTTCAGGCAGTAGCGTTGTTCACCGGGATCATCCACCACGGTGGCGAACCAGAGCCAACCCAGCTCGCTCTCGGGATCGGCCAGGAGGGCTCGGGCGAACATCGTCCGCGCCTCGTCCAGCCGTCCCTCGTGGTATGCCGCCGCCCCGAGGTTGATCGCCCCAATCGCCGACGTTGGTTCCGCGTCCATCGCCTGTCCGTCCTTTATGAGCTGGCGGCATCGTGCCTATCGCCCCCCATAACCATGAGACCAAGCCGCCACGGCGCACCCGAACCGTCCGCCTCGGCACAACGCGCTGAACGTTCCGAATTCATGTCCCCATTGTAGCGGAGCCCGCCACCCGCGCCGAGCAGCGCAAAGCCCGGTATCATCTCGGCCTTGGAATCGCGCGGCTGGGAAAGGACGGACGATGGCGGCGGCGACCGAATATCGCTACAACCGGCTGACCTGGGCGGAGCTCGACGAGGCGATCGGGCGGCAACCGGTGGTGATCCTGCCGACCGGCTCGACCGAGCAGCATGGCCGCCACCTGCCGCTCGACGTCGATCTGTTCCTGGCGGAATCGGTCTGCCTGGAGACCGCCAAGCGGGCCAACGGCAAGGCCCTGGTCCTCCCCCCCATCGGCTACGGGCTGAACCTGCACCACATCGACTTCCCCGGCACCATCCACATCGAGCCCGAGGTCTTCATCGCCTTTTGCCTCAATATCACGAAGAGCGTCGCCTATCACGGGTTCGAGAAGATCTTTCTCGTTAACGGCCACGGCTCGAACCAGCCGCTGATCGACCTGATCGCCCGTCGCACCACGCTGGAAACCAGCTCCCTGTGCGCTGCCGCCGGCTACTTCCCCTTCGCCCGCGACGCCTTCGACGCCGTGAAGGAGACGGCGGTGATGGCGCATGCCGACGAGTTCGAGACCTCGCTCTACCTCCACCTGGCGCCGGAACGGGTGCAGATGGACTTGGCCGGCGCCGGCGACGACGTCATGGGCACCCACGTCAGCTCCGATAGCACCAACCCGCGCGTCCGCTTCAACGACTACTGGTCTCGCTGGACCGACCTCGGCGTCCACGGCGATGCCCGCCCCGCCACCGCCGAAAAGGGCAAGGTCATCTTCGAGGCGGCCGTGGCCGGCCTGCTCGAATTCATCGACGAATGGAAGGCCTGGCCTCTCGCCGCCCGCCGCGACTTCCACACCCGCCCGGTCCAACGCGACATCCGGTGGTAACCTTTCCCCGGTAGTTCGTGGTACGGCACAAGGAGACGCCGCCTCAGCATGGCTCTCGTGGCGACGGCACGCACCCGGACGATGACCGCTCTCCCGCCCCGGCGTCGGTGGCTCGGCCCTGCCGCCGGGCGGACTCCGTCATCGTGGCTCGTGGCCGCCGGGCGAGGCGGTGGAGCTGATCCATCAGTCGTCAGCGGCCCGCCTCGCCACGCTCAGCAACGCGGCCCCTCCCGGCCAAGTGGCCCTCCCCGAGGGCCGACCCCGACGGTCAACGCCGTGGCTGGCGACATTGACCGGACGGGCCGCCAAGACCCTCGCGACGGCCAACCCGAGGCTGGTCGGGGCCAGGCGCGAGCCGGATCACTACCCATGACCCTGGAGGAGGGAAGGACATGATCACCATCAGCCGGCGGACCGCGCTTTTCAGCGCCGCCGCCTTATTTGCGACGCGCCTGCTACCAACGCGGTCCGCGGCGGCGACCGCCAGGAGCGCCTACTGCCCCTCGGCAAAGGAGCGACAGGTCCTCAAGCGCTTGAACAAGCTCCGCGCCAAGCACGGACGCTCCGCGCTGAAAATGGACCGCGGGCTCGGGGCGGCGGCGCGTCACCACGCCAACGATATGGCGCAACGCAACTATTTCAATCACAAATCGCCCAACGGTGATCGGGCCAGCAACCGGGCGCGGGACCATGGCTACCGGGGC
>JACCYK010000376.1 GCA_013696525.1 Chloroflexia bacterium | reverse complement strand
GGGCTCAGCACCGCCTGATCTTTTAACGAAGCGTGAGCGTTCGAGCCGAGGGCGCGGGCCGGTCGAACCGGTAACATGGGACGAGAGCTCAACACCGCCGCGACCATGGTCGCCTGCCGGCTCGTCGCGGGAGCCGGCGCCGGTCGCATGAGAGGAGCCAGGATGGTCGCGAAACCTCGGGCAAACCAGCGGGCGGAGCCCATCGTTTCCAGCAATGGACGAGGGCAGCCGCTCCTTGACGTCAAGGGGCTGCGAACGCAGTTCTTCACTCAAGACGGCGTGGTCAAGGCGGTGGACGACGTCTCATTTTACATCATGCCCGGTGAGACGCTCGGCGTCGTCGGCGAGTCCGGCTCCGGCAAGAGCATGACCGGGCTCTCGATCATGCGCCTCATCCCAAACCCGCCCGGCAAGATCGTCTCCGGCGAGATCATCTTCAACGGCAAAGACATCATCAAGATGTCGGACGATCAGGTCCGGTCGATCCGCGGCAACGACATCGCGATGATCTTCCAGGACCCGATGACCTCGCTCAACCCGGTGTTGACCATCAACCGGCAGATCAGTGAGGCGCTCCAGCTTCACATGAAGATGAACAAGTCGCAGGCGCGGACGCGGACGATTGAGCTGCTGCACATGGTCGGCATCCCGAACGCCGAAGAACGGATCGACCAGTATCCACACCAGTTCTCCGGCGGTATGCGCCAGCGCGTGATGATCGCGATGGCGCTATCGTGCAACCCGAAGCTGCTGATTGCCGACGAGCCGACGACGGCGCTCGATGTGACGATCCAGGCCCAGATCCTCGATCTGATGCGCGTCCTCCAAGTCGAGCGCGACACCGGGGTGATCCTGATCACGCACTCGATGGGCGTGGTAGCTGGCATGGCCGACCGCATCCAGGTGATGTACGCCGGTCATATCGTCGAGACGGGCACCACCGAGGAGATCTTCGCCAACCCGCGCCATCCGTATACGGTCGGGCTCCTGAAGTCCATCCCCCGCCTCGACGCCACGCGCAAGGAGAAACTGGAGCCGATCCGCGGCATGCCGCCTGACCTGATCGATTTGCCGGATATGTGCCCCTTCGTGCCGCGTTGCAACTACGCGCGCGAGAAGTGCGAGCAGCAGAACCCGCCGCTCTTGGAAGTTGGGCCGGGCCACTTCTCCGCCTGCTGGTTCTGGGAAGAGGTCAGCAAAGACGATGACATGGATGAAGTAGCGCGGGCGCACAATCTCCCCGAGCCGTCCAGTACCATCGACTTCACCGAGGTGGCGGTCTTGCCGGGCACCAGAGTCGCGGACCCAATGAGTCCGAATAGCCCGTCTCGTTCACCGAACCTCGATACCAACTAGTCGTTGAAGCAGACGCAGGAGGCATCCTCGATGCAGCGCACCGCTCCCGCCCCGGCAGGCACCGGCGCCACCGAACCGGCGGCCGCCACGAACGGCTCTGGCAACGGCGCCCGTCCGTTGCTCGAGGTCAAAAACCTGGTCATGCACTTCCCGCTCACCCGGGGCATCATCTTCCAACGGAAGGTGGGCGCCGTGCAAGCGGTGGACGGCATCTCGTTCGATGTCAAGAAGGGCGAGACCCTGGGCCTGGTCGGCGAGTCCGGCTGTGGCAAATCGACCACCGGCCGGGCCATCCTTCAACTCTACAAGCCGACCGATGGCGAAGTCATCTTTGATGGCAAAGACCTGACCAAGCTCGATGGCGGCGCGATGCGGCGGATGCGCCGCCACCTGCAGATGATCTTCCAGGACCCCTACGCCTCACTGAACCCGAGAATGACGGTCGGCAACATCATTTCGGAACCGATGCAGATCCACAAGCTGGTGCCGAAAAACGAGCGCACCCAGCGGGTCCAGGAGCTGTTGGAAACGGTCGGCCTCAACCCCTATTTCGCCAACCGCTACCCGCATGAGTTTTCCGGCGGCCAGCGGCAACGGATCGGCATCGCCCGCGCCCTGGCGGCAAACCCCGACTTCATCGTCGCCGACGAGCCGGTCTCGGCCCTCGACGTCTCGATCCAGGCCCAGATCGTCAACCTGCTCGAAGACCTGCAGGACCGGTTCGGCCTGACCTATCTCTTCATCGCGCACGACCTCTCGGTGGTCAAGCACATTTCCAACCGGGTCGCCGTGATGTACCTCGGCAAGATCGTGGAGATGGCCGAGCGGAACGACCTGTACGCCGATCCCCTCCATCCGTACACGAAGGCCCTGCTCTCGGCGGTGCCGATCCCCGACCCGGTGGTGGAAAAGCGACGTGAGCGGATCATCCTTTCCGGTGACGTGCCGAGCCCGATCAACCCGCCGCTGGGCTGCCATTTCCACACCCGCTGCCCGTACGCGATGGAAGTTTGCCGCCAAATCGATCCGATCTTCGCCCACCAGGGCAACGGCCACTTCGTCGCCTGTCATCTCTACCCCGGATCCGGGGCCGACGAGGCCACCGGCGGCGCCGAGAAGTTCCGGGCCATCTAGCGGGACGGCAATGCTCGGCATCGACCTCAATCCAGAACGGATCATTATCTATATCGTGACGTTCCTAGTGGCGATCACGGTCCACGAGTTCATGCATGCCTGGACCTCGTCGCAATTGGGCGATCAGACGGCGCGCAACCTCGGCCGCGTCAGCTTCAACCCGGCCGTCCACTTCGACCCAATCGGCTTCTTCCTCTTCCTCCTGATCGCGCTTGGCTTCCCCGCCATTGCCTGGGGCAAGCCGGTGCCGGTG
>JACCYK010000358.1 GCA_013696525.1 Chloroflexia bacterium | reverse complement strand
GCTCACGGTCGGGCGCCGGCGGCGACATCGCCACTGGAACGAGATCCTCGGCGCCAGACAGGATGAATTCATCCGATTCACCGGCGTCGTCGTAGGTCGGCAATCCCTTGTCGGTCTTCCGCGTGATGTTGGGCAGGCCGAGGCTCCAGCCAACGCCGAAGGGACCGTTCCCCGCGCCAGAGTCGTAGGACAGCATGAGTTGCGGGCCAAAACCGCTTCGCGCGGGAGAAACCGGGATCGGCACGGTCAGCGACGCGGTGCCGTTGAGCGGGTTAATCGAGAACTTCTCGCCGATGCCGCGGACCGCGCCACCGCCTTTCGGCAAGGTCACTTGTGGCGCTTGATAGTTCCCCTGATCGATGCCCACGTCTCGGTGCGCGCCTGGGGCGGCGGCCGGCGCGGCATCAGGCATCCCGCCGGCGGGCGGTGTCGATTGGGCTCGGGGCAGCGGCGGGTCGCCGTTCACCGGTGTCCTACCCAGTGCCGGCCACTCCGATGCGTGATCGAGGTCGCCAGTACGTCAGACCGATTGATGTCGACCATGGTTCTCTCCGTCCGGTGCGAGTGTGCGACCAGCGGCCGGGGCACCCGCCGGCGGCGCGGCGGCGGCACGCGCCAGCGCCAGTGATTCGGGCGCGGTGTATGAGTAATCGGCGAGGAAATGGATGTCTTGGATATCCGCCCAGGTGAAGCCGGCGGCGAAGAGCGCCGCATTCCGGTCGCGATCGCACCGCACGGTCCAGGTATCGACCAGATGCTGACCGCGCAACGCGTTTAACGGCGCCGTCACGCGCTTCGTTTGGAGCATCCCAGCGGGATCGACCGTGTCCTCGGCGGTCATGCCGCTCGCCGCGCTCCCGATGGTCAAGACCAACCCTTGGGGCGAGGCGGTCGGACCGGCATCGACCATCACGTAGGCATCAACCAGCCGTGGTTCCGCATGCGTGGCGGGCAGGGCGAGTGGTTCGATCGGGAACGAGACCGCGCCGGTCGTGCGCAGCAGGGAGAAGGCGCTCGGGAATCGTGACTTCAGCCAAAAGCCGAGGGCATGCTCATTGACCTCGGGCACGAGCGGCCGCGATGGCGCCTGAGCGCCGAGCGCCGGATCGTGGTACGCGTGAAAATCGAGGACCAGTGTGATATCGGCGATGGCGCGTGGCGCGAGATGATCGGGCGCGGGCGCGACTTCGAACACCCAGCCGGCGGCGACGGGAGCGCCGGCGAAGGCATCGCGTGGCGTGAAGGAGAGGGCGCCGCAGGCGTCGTCCAAGCGAGCGCCGTAGTTCGCGATGGTCAGGCGCTCGGGCGCCTGCACCTGGAAGCGGACGGTCCCGTCATGGTCTCGGAATGACCCGATGCCTGATCGCGTCAGGGTCGCGTGGCAGAGCGCGCTCACGTCCTCGGTGTCGAGCTCGATCGTCACTTGGCGCAGCGTCGCCATGCAGGTGCCTGGGCACAAGCGGTCGATGTCGGCAAGAAGCGTTTCGAACTCGATCCGGCCCGTTTCCCAGAATTGGCCCGCGAACAGATGAGGCCAGCGCTCCGCTAGCGAGAACGTCAGCCGCATGGGGAGCCGCTGGTCCGCTAAATGCGGCGGCTCGCCCTGACGCTCCAGGTCGCCGAGCGGTCCCAGGTCGGCGACCAGATGATTCAACTCGGCGAATCGGTCCTCACGGTGAGCGTTGGCCGGAGACAGCTGGTCTCCCGCCGCGCCAGACGCGAGCGCGCCCGCGGCCTCCATCATGTCACTCGCGCCGACCACGACCTCAATCCCGCGTACACGGACCTCGCGGAGCATCTGCCGCATCGTCGCGAGCTGATCGAATGTCATCGCCTGGCTATCGCGCCAGTTGGCGTGGCGCCGCGCCGTTTCCAGCCGTAAACGCGCCAAGTTGAGTTGATAGGTTGCGTCGTCCGCTAACCAGCGCGCCGCCTCCGCCTGAGGCTCGACGCCCGATCGCGCCGCTGTAAGCCACGCCGCCTGCTCCCGCAGTCTGGCCTGCTCCTCATTTTGGCTCGCTTGCCCATGGCGCGTGGATTGCTGGGCCCGCGCGACATGACTGCCACTTACCGGCGTCACCCCCGAAGACGGCGTTTTCGCGTCGCGACGGGCGCCCAAGCCACGCCGAAGTGACAACCGCTTGAGCAAGCGCGGGCTGACTTCGAACTGCTCAATCGTCTGGCGGACGGCGGTCTGCCGGGACTCGAGGTCCGCGGCGCTAGCACGCGCCATCCCCAGCGCTGCTTCCGCCTCCCGCAGGCGATGCTCCGCGATGCCGACGGCAACGGTGTGCGCGTTCACGAAATGCTCCAGCGTCGCCCGCGTGAACTCACCTCGCGCGATCGCGCGCTCGAACTCGTCCACGATCGATTCCATCTGGCGAACGCGCCGGGCCATTGCCCGCGCGGTCCGCTGAAGTGACCGCCACGGCCCAGCAACCACCGCGCTCGGCATCAGTCCGAAGCGATCAATCGCATGGTCGAGCCGATGGAGGTGAGCGACGGTATCGAGCAGCAACGTCTGGCTGCCGGGACCGAGCCCGGTATGAGTGATCGGGTCGTCCGTGTTGAGCAGTGAGCGAGCCTCGGGACCGACGTCCGCGAACGCGCCGGAGTAGAGTGGGCTTGACGCCCACGGCCCGCCGAAGAGCCCAGGCGGACTCACCAGGCGGAACGCGGAGCGCGCCTCCTGGAAGTGACTATTGAGGAAGAACGACCGGCCCCGGTCCCGATAGACCGTGGCCAGCTTTCGCCAGACATAGGGCCGCTCAATGCCACGATTGAGGTACCGATAGTCCCTGGCTTTGATGAAATAGGCTTCGGCGCGTTCGTCATCGCCCAGGGCCGCGTAGGTCTCACCGAGCGCGAGCGGAAGCATGAATCCTTGCACATGTGCCAAATGAGCAATGAACGACGCTCGATCCCGCAAATGGGCATCGAGCGCGGCCAGCGTCGTGGCATGTACCCGCCGCTCGAACAGACCGGCCACGAGCGCCGCATCACGCCCGTGCTCGAGATCAATCCGCGCGACCGCGCCATCGAGCGCCAGGCGGCACTCCGTGCTGGGAGGGGCGACCCCGGCACTGGAGACTTTCTGCCAGCGGCCGTCCTCCGCCCGGGTCATCAATGGCAGACCCGGAGCATCGATCAGCAAGGAGAACGAGGCGACCCCGGGCAAGGTGCTCCGGGACAACTGCCACGTCATGCCCAGGAATGGTGCATGCGCGACGTCGATCAGCTGATCCCAAGCCGCCTGAAAGTCACCAGCTAAGGCCGCCACGATACCAGCGTTGTAGTGCGTCGCGGCCTCGCCGTCGGCGCTCCCAGCCACGCGGTAGAGAGCCCCCGCCGCCTGAAACTGGTCTAGTCCTGACGTCAAATCGCCGGTAACGGTGGCGAACACCCCGGCCAGGTTACGCGCGTCGGCCTGGACAGCAGGGTGGCGACGCGAGCGCCAGAGGGCGGTGGCGAGGTGCTGACGCGCCACGTCAAGCTCACCGGCGCGGACAGCACCGAGGGCGAATGCATACGCCCCTTCCGCTGATCGCGGTTGACGGTCACGATCGCCACCTAGCCGCCAAAACTCGGCCGGCGGCGCGATCGCGGCGACGATCGGCACCTCGGGCCCGGCGGCCTCTCGCAGGCGAAGAATTTGGATGCTGGCGGAAACCATGACGTCGAAGAGGTCCACCGCGAGCAGTGACGTATCCTCGATGTCTCCCATGTTCGCCGGCCATGTCCGATCGACCAGCGCCGGCAGCAGCGTCCAGGCACGACGGTAGTCCGTGAGTGCGTCGGCGAAGTTGCCCGCGGCGAACGCCTGGTTGCCATGCAGGACGTGGGCATGCGCTTGGCCCTCCACCGGTGCTTCCCGGGCACTGGATCGTGGCACCGGGTCTGGTGGCGCATCTCGGTATGAATACCGCTCGGAAAGAAAGCGATCTGCCATGGCGACGGCTCCTTGAGCCTCGACGCCGTTCGGCGCCCAGCCGCTAAGACCACTTCTGCTCGCGTTGCATTGTCTCGCTCAATCTGTGCTCAATATAGCATCGGGGACGGGCTTTTGATATAGGTAGAAATACTCATTTGGTGACTCAGCGGCGGGTTTGCACAGACACCACGAGTCCACTCGGCTCACGTTGCCTGGCCAGCCAGACACGACTCCGCCTGGCCACGGCGTCGCTACTGGGGATCGCCGGGGCCGGGGTTCGCCAGGGCTGATTGACATCAGTCCAAACGGCCTTATGCTGAATGGCGACGCGGCTGCTCACGTCCCGCCTGATTCAGATGCCAGGAGACGGCCATGCATGCTCCCAACCTGAACGCCCTCGGCACCGTCATCGCGCGCACACTGTCACGGCGGACGAGTATCAAATATGTCGCGGGCGCCGCGATCGCCACCGCCCTCGGCATGGCGGACCGCGCCAAGACCGCGCTCGCGGCTAGCCCGGCCCGGCCCACGGAGGTAAGCCAGGTCCGCCAGCTTAGTGGCTTGGATGGCGTCGCGCTGGCGATGGAATGGACCCCGGATGGGACGTTAGTCAACGTCGAATCGACGTTGGGCCTGTCACGAGAGCTGGCAACGATCGTGGCCCGATACGGCGCCGCGGTGAATGGCCTGGCGCCCGGCTTCGCCGACGTTTGCGCACGGTCCACGGGGATCGAAGCGACGCCGTATCGGGCATTGATCGTCTACGGCGGTGAGTGGGCCGCGGTCATCGGCAGCGGCCATCGCGGCGTCTGGGTCGACCCCACGCGGGCCGATATCAACGAAGTCGTTCGCGCCGTCGAGGCGACCGACCCCAGACGGTAACCACGGTCGACGCTCTGGTCGTCGCCGTTTGAGCGGTGCTCGGGGTGCGAGCTCCACGACAGGACGCCACCGCCGTCGCGTTTACGATTCGCGAGTGGCCGCGCTGGCGATCGCTGTCTGGCCGACGAGGAAGGCGATGACCGTACCAACCGCTTCCTCCGACCGCTCGAACAGGACGCCGTGGCCGCACCCGTCGAGCAGGTACAGTTCCGAGCCGGGAATTCCCTCGTGAATTGTGCGGGCGCCGGCCCCATCTGGTCCGCAGTCGAGCGGGGTCAGGCAGTCGTCGGTGCCGTGGAGCACGAGGGTCGGGGCGGTGATGTTGCCGAGCAAGCCGGTGACGTCAGTCTCGGCCATCGCGTCACACGCGTCGCAAAAGATCTCGAGGGTCGCGTTACGGCCGATCGAATCCTTCATCCAGTCGAGGGAGTGGAGCGAGCCGCTGGTGACCATCTTGTCGAGATACGTGCGCGAAAAGGCATGGGTCAGCAGCATCAGCGCCAACTCATCCGAGGTCAAGCCAAAGGTCTGAGCCAGGCGCTTCCAGAGGTGGAAGTACGTCCGACTCATCCAGTCGCACTTGGCGACCGCGCCATTGAAGACGAGGCGATCGACCCGCTCCGGGTACTTGGCGGCAAACAGGCAGGCGATGAACCCGCCCATCGAGCCGCCATGGATGTGACAGCGATCGACGCCGAGCGCGTCGAGCATCGCGGCCAGGTCGTCCGCCCAGGCGTCCATCGTGTACGTCTGCGCCGGTCGGTCGCTCTGGCCATAGCCGCGATGGTCATAGTCAATGACGGTGAAGTGCTCCCGCATGTGGGGCGTGATCAGCGCGTAGCCCTCGTGGCCGTTCACGGCACCGCCGATCTGGACGACCGGCGGCCCATTGCCGCTGATCTCGTAGTAGAGGTTAACTCCGTTGACGTTGACAAATGACATCTCTCCCCCTCCCCGAATCTCTCGCCCTCGACGGTCACGCCTCCGGCACGTTGTAGACGTAGGCCGTAACCCCGCCGCAGACCATAAGGTTCTGGCCAGTGATGTACGATGCCTCGTCGGAGGCGAGGAACAAGAACGCGTTGGCGATGTCGTCGGCGCTGGCGAGCCGGCCCATCGGCACCACTGGGAACCGCTGCCGAAACTCCTCCATCTTTTCCTCCCCGACCAGCTGGACTGATCGCGCCGTGTCCGCCGGCCCCGGTGCCACCGCGTTGACCCGGATGTTGTGCTTGGCCAGCTCGACGGCCATGACCTGGAGCAAGCCGACGATCCCGGCCTTGGTCGCGCAGTAGGAGGCAAAGCCGGCGCCGGCTCCTCGGGCGTTGATCGAGGTGGTGTAGAGGATCGCGCCGCCGCCGGTCTTAGCCATCGCCCGCGCGAACCGCTGGCCAAGGACGTAGGACGCGGTCAAGTTAACCGCCAGGTCGTTGAACCAGACCTCGTCCGGATACTCGAGGAAGGGCGCCCCGGCGTGGAACGGCGCCGCGTTGCTCACGACGACGTCGAGCTTGCCATCGACGAAGGCCAGGGTCTCCTCGACCAGCCGCTCGCATGCCGCGACCTGGCCAATGTCGCACTGGATAGCGAGCGCCCGCGCCCCGAGTGCCTCGACCTCGGCCTTGACCGCCTCGGCCTTCTCTCGCCGGATGTCGGCGAGGACGATCCGGGTGGTCCCTTCCTCGGCGAAGCGGCGGGCGGTCGCCTGGCCGAAGCCGCTGCCGCCCCCGGTGATCACCGCTGACTTGCCCGCCAGTCGCGGTCCTGACATGGTCTCCTCCTTACCCAACAAGCGACGATCGCGGGCAATTCGTCTCGTCCAGGCACGGCGCGCCTAGCCGCTGGTTCCGGCGTCGAGTCGTCAGCCCCCTCCTCCGGCGACTTCGGTCCGGTGATAGAAGGGGTAGAGGATCGCCGGCACCGGCTCCCAGCCCGTCACCCGCGTCGAACAGACCCAGACGTCTTGCGGAACGAGCAGCGGGATGTACGGCAGCTCGTCGGCAACGAGGAGCTGAACCAGAGATGCCGCCGCCTGAAGCTCGTCCAGCGTCCCGGCCCGCAGCCAGGCGCGGTAGGCGTCGTCGAGGGCCGGGATCGCGGCGTGCTGCCAGTTCGGCCGGGGCCGGCCCCAGGAGGCGGTGAACCCGATCGCGGCGTCCACCGGATCCTGCCACAGCCACTTATTAATGAAGCTGGCCGGTCCCGCGGCGACGGTTTCGTAAAACGTGGCGAAGGTGCGGATCGGTTTCAGGTCGAGCTCGACCCCAATGCGGCGGAGCTGGTCGCGCACCCCTTCGGCGACCTTTCGGTGGATCGTGTCATCCTGAATGACGCACTCGAAAGCCAGGCGCCGGTCCTGGCGGCCCCGCCTGCCGTCCGCACCAAGCACCCAGCCCGCCTCGTCCAGCAGCCTGCCCGCCGCGACCGGGTCGGCGTGGCGCCCATGCTCGACCACGGGATCGTAGAACTCGCCGCCCGGCGAGAGCGGGCCCCAGGTCGGTGTCCCGTAGCCGAGGAGGGCCGATGCGACCAGCTCCGGCCGGTCGATTGCCAGCGCCAGGGCTCGGCGCACCCGAAGATCGTCGAAGCCCAGATCGGTGTGCTCCCAGTTGAGGGCCAGGTAGGCGTTCGCCGCCTGGCGGAACCGGGTGACGCGGAACCGGGAATCGGCCTCCAGCCGGGCCACGTCGGCGTAGTTCGGCCCGTGGATGCAGTCGACCGCGCCGGCCTCGAGCGCCGCGACCCGGTCGGCGGGATCGAGCTGCATCGTCCATTCGATGCGGTCCAGCCGGGCCGGGCCGCCGGTGGCGAGGAAGCGCGCCGGAGAGCCGGGATAGTCCGCCCAGCGTTCGACCACGACGCGCCCCGGCGCGTAGCTGACGAAGCGGAACGGCCCGGTGCCGTCGGCGAAGGTGAAGCCGGAGTTGTCGGGGTTAGTCGCCCGGCGCGCCTCGTTGTAGATCGCGGTGTGGGTGCCCCAGAGCAGCGAGGGCAGGCGGACGTAGGGATGGTGGAGGGTGAAGACGAGCGTGGTGGCATCCTCGGCGGTGACGGTGTCGACCGGGTCCCAGTACCAGAGCTGCCGGCCCCCGTGGAAGCCCCAGCGCAGCATCTCCAGGGCCGCCAGGATGGCCGGCGCGTCACAGGGGTCACCGGAGTGAAATCGGAGGCCGGGCCGGATCCGAAATCGCCAGCTGAGCCCATCGTCCGACACGGTCCACGACTCGGCCAGGGCGGGCTGCGCCGCCCCGTCCGGCCCCTTGACGACAATCGTCTCGTAGACCGCGAGGCTCGGCGGGTCGATGTGGTCGCCGAATGGATCGAGCCGGCTGAGCGGATAGTCGAATCCTTCACGCAACATCGACATCGCGCGCCTACTCACGGTATCGCTTGGCCCAGGCGACACCTTGCCAGGTCTTCATCTCGACCGGGATGATCTTGAACAGCCAGCGGGGCTGGTCCAGGGTCGGGATCATGTAATCCGGTCCATGCGGGCCGAGGTAGCGCGTCGCCATCTCCTTCGCGATCTCGACCCAGCGGCCACCGATGTTTGGCTCCTCGACCACCTCGGCCCGGCCCTGGACGGCGACCTTGCGGTATGGACGAGCCTCCTCGTCGATCGTCAGCGCCACCCGGCCGTCCCGCTGCATATACGCGGCCCAGACGCTCTTCTTCCGGGCGACGATCAGGAAGACCCGTTCGGCCGGGTCCCAGGTGAACCAGACCGGCTGGACATAGGGCCAGCCTCGCTCGTTGAGGACGGCGAGCCGGCAGAGAACGCCGCGACCGAGGAAGGCATTGAGCTCCCCCTCGCTCAGCTCGCCAACGTTGCCCCGCCACTCCTGGCTCGTCTCGCGTACCGTCGCCGTCTCGTCCATCAGCCTCCCTGTGCCCCGCGTGGCGGCCTACCCCAAGTTTCGGGGAATCCCGAGTCCGCTGAAGATGGCGTGCGCCGCCTCGATGTGTCGCTTGCCATGATCGAGCGAGAATGTCAGGTGGCCGGGCAGGAACGCATCGAACTCGAGTCCAGCCAGCTTGGCGACACTTGCCGCGTACTTCTGGACCGAGCAGTCATGCGTGTTCTGGAGCAGGATCGTTCCCCCGTGGAAGACGAGATCGCCCTGAATCAGGTAGGTCCGCTCGCCGCCTTCCACCAGCAGCGAGACGTGCCCATCGGCGTGACCGGGGGTGTCAAACGGGGTCACTGTCAGCCGGCCGACCGTGAGCGGCTCCCCTTCGATCAAGTCCGCGGCGCAGGGGCAGGCCCGGAACCGATAGTCGTCGGGGTAGTAGCCGGCCGCCTTTGCCGCCGGCAGGCTGATCTGCTCCTCGTCGCCCGCTGCCAACGTCCGCGCCGTCAACGGCGAGCCATGGACCGAGCAGCCGAGGCGATCGCGCAGGTCGGCCGCGCCACCAACGTGGTCGGCGTGATAATGGGTGATGAGCAGCCGTTGGATCCGGCCCGGATCGTAGCCATCCGCCGCGATCGACCGCAGGAGCAGGTCGGTGTTACCGGCCACGCCGCCGACCCCGGCGTCGACCAGGACGAGCTCGCCATCACCGCCATCGATCAGGTAGACGTTGCAGTCGAGCGGTGCGGTGAGGTCGAAGCCGGCGCGCCCGCCCCCCACGAGGGCGATATCGGGCGTGAGCTTCACGCGGGTCCTCCTGGCCTCAGGACGCTTCCGATCGCGGCGCGGCTCAGCGGAGAGCCCCGGAGGCATACCGGAACGAGATCCGAACACTCTATATAATATAATCATTGGCATGGTTGCGCTGCCAACCCGGCGCTGACACTCGACAGGAGGAGCATGGCCGTGGCGCGGGCAAACACCAACGGCCCGGGGAACGACTTGGTCAGCTCGGTCGAGCTGGTCTACCAGCGGACGCGGCGCGCGATCCTGACCGGCGATTATCCGCCCGACTCGCCGCTGCGGCTGCACGAGTTGGCCGCGCTGAGCGGGGTGAGCATGATCCCGGTCCGCGAGGCGCTGCGGCTGCTCAAAGCCGAGGGGTTCGTCGACATCATCCCCAACCGAGGCGCCCGGGTAGCGCCGCTGTCGGTGGAAGACCTGCACGATGTGTACCGGACCCGCATCGTGCTCGAGGTGGAGGCTCTCAGGCAGGCCATGCCCCGGATCACGCCGGCGCAACTGGCGAACGCCCGCCGCCTGAACGCCCGCCTGGTCCGCCAGTTCGCTCGCCACGGGTACGCGAACTATGACGATCACCGGGCGTTCCATTTTCTCCTCTACGAGCCGTCCGCGTCGCGGTGGTTGCTGCGGTTGATCGGCATCATCTGGGATCACACCGAGCGGTATCGCCGGCAGGGGGCGCCCTTTGTCACCGGCGAAGCGGCCGGTGAGGAGCATGAGCGGATCGTCGCCGCGGTCGAGGCAGGCGCGGTTGATCGCGCCTGCCAGGCACTGACCGACCACTTGGAGGGCGCCCGCGAGGTCATCGCCCAAGCGCTTGCCCAGGCCCAAGCCG
>JACCYK010000328.1 GCA_013696525.1 Chloroflexia bacterium | reverse complement strand
CGCCTCGTCACCGGGATCGAGGGGCTGCTGATCGCCGGGCTGTCCCTGGGCGCCTGGTTGTCGCGGCGCCGGCTGCCGGAGATGAAGTGGCTCGTGCCGCTGATGATCGTCACCCTCCTGCTGCAATCGGGGATGGGCGCCTGGGCGGTGATGTATCCCCAAACGCCGCCGGTGATGGCGCTCCATTTCGGCATCTCGCTCGTCTGCCTGGCCACCGTCTTTCTCACGACGCGCGTCATCTTCGAAGGCGATGCCCGGCCGCTCGACCACGCCCCGCCCCCGCCCGGCGGGTTTCGCGGCCTGGCCTGGGTCACCCTGGCCGCCATCGTCGGCGTCGCCTACCTGGGCGCCTTCATGCGGCACAGCGGCGCCGAGCTGGCCTGTCACACCTGGCCGCTCTGCAATGGCGAGCTGTTCCCCGGCCTGGCGGGGGCGGCCGGGGTCGCCTTCGGTCACCGCCTGGGGGCGCTGGCGGCGACCGGCCTGGTGCTCTGGCTGGTCCTCTGGGCGGCTCGATGTCGCCAGACCCGGCCGGATCTGGCCCGCGTCGCCACCATTGGCTTGGGATTGATCTTGCTGCAATCGATCATCGGCGGACTGGTGATCCTCACCCGCCTCACCTTTGCCAGCACCATCCTGCACGCGGCGGTGATGGCCCTCCTCTTCATCACCGTGGCCGAGCTCTGCCGCCGGGTGCTGCCACCGGCGACCGCTGCCGCGCCGCGGCCGGCCCCGGCCGGTACCCCGGCCCTGAGCGCCAAGGCGTAATGGCCGTAAATGTTCGTCTCGGACGAGCTTGGCCGCGCTGGCAACCGCTCTCCCAACCGACACGAATGAACCCGGCTCACCCGACGCACATCGATCGCTCGCGCTTACTCCTCAGAATGGTGTCCGTACACACCTAAAAGTGGCTGTATGGGGCCGAAAATGGTACAATTAGGCATGCGCCGATCGGCCCCTGCCCGTGTTGCCCAATTCCGTCGACGCCGGTTTGAACGGCTGGTGGCGAGCGCATTAGACGACCTGCCGCCGACGATCGCGCGCATGCTCGATAACGTCGAGGTCGTCATCGAAGACGAGCCGACGCCGGAGCAGGCGGGGCCACGGCCGGCGGCGGCCACGGCGGACGAGACCGTGTTCGGCCTGTACGAGGGGGTGCCGCGAAGTGAGCGCGGCCACGCCTATTCGCTCGTCCTGCCGGACAAGATTACGATCTTTCGCGGCCCGTTGGAGCGTTCGTTCCCATCGCCGGCCGCGATCGCGCGGGAGGTCCGGATCACGGTGGCGCACGAGCTGGGTCATCATCTCGGCTTCGAAGAGGACCGCTTGGCTGACCTGGGGCTGGGGTGAGCGGCATGGCCAGGCGTGGCCACGGCGCCGTCGGCGCGAACACCGGCAGAGGAGAACGAGGCATGCAGCGCGGCGTCAGCGCCGAAGCCCGGGGCGCGATCCCCGGCATCTTTCAAACCATCGCCACCGCGATGTCGCTGCTGCTCGTGCAACCAGTGCTCCTGTTGGTGCCGGTGGCGGTCGACCTCTCCCTCTGGCTGGGCGTTCGTATCTCGCCGGAGCGGTTGGTCGAGCCGCTGGCGCTGGTGCTGGCGGCGCAGCCCGGGGCGGAGGCCGGGGCGCTCGGGAATTCGCTGCGCGCGATGAGCCAGAGCGGCAACCTGATCGAGTTCATCGGCTGGTTCGTGCCGTCCCTGGTCGGCTCGGTTGGCGCGGTCGGCCTGGCCGCCCCCTGGGCAAAGCCGTTGCTTGAGCCCGGGAGCCTGGGCGGGTCGCTCCTGCTGGCGGCGGGTTTCGCGGCCCTGGGCGCGCTCGGCCTGATGACGCTGCAGGTGATGATGGCGCGTCTGATTCGCGAGGGGGCGCCGCTCGGCCCCGGCTTGGCCCGGATGGTCGGCCTGGCGACGGTCCGGTACGCCGGCTTCCTGGCCCTGCTGATCCCGGCGATGATCATGGCGATCGTCGCCGGATCGTTGGTGGCGAGCCTGTTTTCGGTGATTAACCTGTTCCTGGCGTCGCTCGTGGTGCTGGCGATGGTGATCGTGATCGTGAGCGCGGCCATTATGCTGACCTTCGTGGTTG
>JACCYK010000304.1 GCA_013696525.1 Chloroflexia bacterium | reverse complement strand
GTGACGACCAGGATGATGTCGATAATCTTGAACTCGAAAACGGCGCGCAGCACGATCGCAGTGAGGCTGACCGGGAGCAAGAGTGGGAACGTCATGTCGCGGAATGATTGCCAGGTTCCGGCGCCGTCGATCTTGGCCGCTTCCATGACCTCGGGCGGCAATGCCTGCAGCCCGGCGAGAAGAAGCACAAGCATGAAGGGGATCGAATACCAGGAGTCGATCAGGAGCAACGAGAAGAGGGCGCGGATGCCGTCGGAGAAGAATGAGACATCGGTAAAGCCGAGATCGCGCAAGAAACTGGGAAGCGGGCCGCGCTGGGCGTCCATGATCGAGCGACCGATCATCCAGCCGGCGGCAACGGGGCTCATCATAAAGGGCAACAGGAACACCACGCGGAAAAACTTACGTCCTCGGATCTCTTGGTTGAGGAGGAGGGCGAGGCCGAAGGCAAGGACGTACTGGAAGGGGACGCCGATCAGGACAAACATGAAGTTGTTCTTGAGCGCGTTCCAGAAGCGGTCGTCGGCCGCGATCCGCTGGAAGTTTTGCAGCCCGTTAAACACTCTGCCGGCTGGGTCGTTGAGCTGCCAGTCGGTGAAGCTGACATAGATGCCGAAGACCGTCGGGAAGATGACGAAGGCAAGCGCGAGTAAGACCGCCGGGAGCAAGAAGGCGCGTCGCTGCCCCGCTTCGGTCAGCCCGCGCCCACGTCGCGCCTTCCTGGCCACGGCTGGGGGCTGGGTTGCTGGCAGCGCGCTGTCTCGCATAGTGGTCCAGGTTGGTTGGGTGTTCGGTTACTGGTTATCCGCGCAATCGGGGTGACATACTCGTCACCCCGATTGCTGGATCGTTGATCGCGGGAGCGACCTCTGCCGCCTCGGGGCTAGAGTCCGAGCGACGCCTGGTAGAGCTCGGTTTGGCGCTCCCGGTCGAGCGTGTCGGTAATCTCGTCCCAGCGAGCGGCGGCGGCATCGAGCGCTTCTTGGGGCGAGACGGCGCCCGAGATGGCGCGCGCCCATTCCGCTTCGGCGGCGCCCCAGTATTGGCCGAGACCGGGGATGCGCAGGTCCATGATCCGATTCGGGTGGTTGTACGAATCCTGGATCGAGCGCAGATACTCGTCACCTTCGGCCAGCGGCAACCCGCTGACCTCCCACTCGGCAGCATCGAAGTGGCTGTTCCGCCACGGATTGATACCGGACGGGTAGACGCACATCCAGGCGGAAATATCTTTGCCCGAGAGATGGGAGACAAGATCCCACGAGGCATCGACGACGCCGGAGCTTTCGGCCTCGTTCATGACATAGAGACCCCAGCCGAGGAAGGCGAGATAGGGCGCGAAATTCGTTTCCGCGGGCGTTTCCCACTCCCCGGCCTCGTGGTTATACACCTCCGGCGAGCCCGGCAACGTGCTGAAGCCGACCTTGCCCTGGACGATACTTTGGGGATTGGTGTAGACGTTCGAGCCAACGTCCGCCCACCAGTGGCACATCGTGCCGCTGCCGGCCAGGAAGTTGCCGAGGTTCTGCAGGAGGTCGGCGTTCTGTTGGTCGGGCGGGGCGAACGGGATCGCGGCGATCATGTCCTCCAGGGCGCGGACAAACGCCGGCGAGTTGATCCGCGGCGTCATGTCGAGATCGAAAAGGAAGGCGGGATCGTCGGGATGCTTGCCATAGGCGCTGGCGCGGCTATGAAAAAAGTACTGGCTCGTATTGTCGACGCGGAGCGAATCGAGGATACCGTACAGCGCCTGGCCCTCGAATTCTTTGCCGGCCAGGAACTCACTATAGGCGTTGACTTGCTGCCAGGTTTGGGGTGCGCCAAACTCGCCGTCGCCGCCGGCCGCGGTCCACTCCGCCGCGAGGTCAGGGCTGGCGAAGACGTCCTTGCGAAAATTCATGTGGTGCATGTCGCCGTCGATCGAGGCACCGTAAACTTCACCCTCCCAGGTCCGGGTCGGGCCTTTCAGATAGTCGACGATATCGTCGAAGTCATATCCCTCGTCGTTGAGTACGGACTCTGGCATCGGGAGGCAGTGTCCGCCGCCAAGGAGATCGCCTTCCCAACCGGCGCTTGCTTCGAGGACGTCGAAGTTCACGGTATCGGAGGAGATTGCCTGGAACATGCGAGGGTAGGAGTCGGCCTGGCTGACCTCGATCCACTCGACGGTGGCCCCGGTGTGCTCTTCCCAGGCTCGGGCGAGTGGGCGGAAAACGTTGACATGGAAGCCGGCGTTGCTGAGGCCCTGAAAGCGGACCGTCTGACCGGCGAAGGCGCCCGGCTCAACCTGAGACCGTAGGGCCAGCTCGCCGGCTATTTCCGGATCGTTGGTGGCGAGGATCTGCGCCCGGAGGTCGTCCTGGGCCCGGGCGCGGCGATACGACTTGCCGGGAATGCCGCTGGCATAAAAGGCGGCGGCCGCCCCGGTGGCGGCCTTCACTGCGGTTCGCCGGTTCAGGCGCTGACCGAGGGCGCGATCGCGTCGGGTGCTCATCGCTATTGTCCCTTCTTTCGGCGAGCGGCATGGCGATGCCGCGCGAGAGGCGTTCTTCTCTCCATGGAAGACCTCTCGGTACTATCGCGGCCATCCCGGAACCTGTCAATACGGTGCGTCGTGAAATCAAGACCGTCGGTTTGGCAGACAAGGAAGCCTGTTAGGTCCAAGTCGACAGCGGCATGAGCGGAATGGAAGCCCGAAGTGTCTCGTATCTCGGCAACTCGGGCAGCAGGCTATGCGCTGGCCGGGGCGGGTTCCCGGTTGATGACGTACTCCACCAAGTCGGTGAGCTGGGTCTGGAACCAGGAGGCGACATCATCTTGCTCGACGGCGCGACGCAATCCTTCGGCGAGGCGCCGGCGTTCCGAAAGAGGCATCGTTAGCGCTTGAAAGATGGCGTCAGCGGTTCCTTCGACGTCGGTCGGGGCAATGATCAGCGAGTGCTCGCCGAGTTGACTGACCGCCCCGGCGCCCTCGGACAGGATCAAGACGCCGTTTCGCTCGTTGAGCAAAGCACCTTCTTTCGCCACTAGGTTCATCCCATCGATGACCGAATTGACGAGGAGGACGTCGTACCATTTCATCGCCGCCAGGGCGCGCGGGTAGTTTTCGCCCATGATGAGATGGATCGGCTGCCAGCCGGACTCAACGTCCGCGTACTTGGCGTTGACGCGGCCGACGATGGCGCTGACGTCGTCCAGGTAATTTTGGTACTCCTCGACATCCATCCGCGACGGCACCGTGATCGCGACGAAGTTCACGCGGCCCTGAAACTCGGTGTGGGTTTCGAGGAACCGGTCAAAGGCATGGAAGCCGCGGACAATGTTCTTGCTGGGCTCGGCCCGGTCCACCCGGAGGACGGTGAACTCGTTCCAGTGGTTCGGCAGGTAGCGATCATGGGCGCGCGCGTCTTTACTGTAGGCGATCCGCCGCACCACCGCGGTATCGATCGAGATCGGGTAGGCACGAACTTCGATCTGGCGTCCCTCCCAGCGCACGGTCGAGCCGCTGTAATCAATCTTGGCGCCAGGTACAAACGCCTCACAGGTGTACATGAACGATCGGCCATGCTCGGGCGTCTGGAAGCCCACGATGTCGTTGCCCAGCATGCCTTCACAGATGGAACGTCGCATTTCCGTCGGCAACAGACGCCAGTAGTCTGGATCAGGCCAGGGGATGTGAACAAAGTGCTGGAGGATTGCATCAGGATTTCGGGCCCGAATCAGGCCGCCACACAGATAGAGATGATAGTCCTGGAGCATGATGATCGGCCGATTCACCGCGACCTCCGCGGCGGCTAGGATCTCATCCGCGAAGAGGCGGTTGACGACCGCGTAACCATCACGCCAGGCTTCCCAGATTTCGCCCGTGATATCGGGCGTCCGGGGCGTATCCCAAAGATAGTGCTGCAGAAACCAAAGCAAGGGATTGCTGATCACATTGTAATACTGATGGTACGCGCTGGGTTCCGGCACCACGAACCGGAGCCGAAACTCCGACGGTTTGCCAAACTCAATCAACGATTCGTTGTTGGTCGCCGCGACCTCGGCCCGTCGCCGGTCGCCCTCGGTCATCGCCGCCGCGATCCAAATGGGCCGGTGCGTCCGCGCGATTGAGCTAACGGCGGTCACTACCCCGCCGCTCCCCTTCTTGGCGATAAATGCTCCATCGTCATCAAGCGAAAAGGTGACGGGGCCACGATTGGAGGCAACAATGAGTGAGTGATCGGCGAGGATTTGACCGAGCTCGGCGGAACTGAGCTGATCACGAGCGGTGGGTTCCGACTCGATTGCTTTGTTGACCACTGGCGGTCCTTCCTTTGGCCCAACCGTCGCGGCGGAGGATCGACTCGCTTCGGATCGGAGCCGACCTTGAACCTGACGCCGGCAGCGATGGCTGATACTGTCATTATGCGACGGAATGCTGGCAGGCGCTCGCGACCCGTGCCGCCCACGGTGGCACGAACAGCGCGATCGCGTGGAGCGCTGTTCCCGCGATCGGGCAATGGACTGCTACAATTCAGGTTCTACGAGGTTGACGAAGGTGGCGCGACGATGCCCACGGAGAGCCGGTACCGATGGAGACCCCGCCCGCCAACCAGACGGAACGGACGTGCCCTTGGTGTGGCAGCGCCCGAACGAGGCTGGTGATGCGCGGCTACACCGGGCCGACCGACGAGACCGACCAGTATTTCTCCTGCGATGACTGCAACAAAGTGACCTTCGAGCTCGTTGCCAAATCGGCGCGCGAAATGCGGCTGGGCCGCTTTCGGGCGGGCGGGATCTATCAGGACCGGGTGCATCACACCAGATACCAGGTGAGCCGGATTCTCAAAGTTGGTCTCAACGAGTACTTGGTCTATCTCAAACCGATTGTCGCCAACGAATTGGCGACCAGCTCGGCCGGATCGTCGGCCAGCCTGTAAGTGGTACCCTTTGCGCGAAGAGCGGTCATGAATTTCGGCCAGGGCTGGGACGAGCGTTACGCGGCGGGCGGACCGGCAATGCCGATGGCGACCACGTCCGGGTCCAGCAGCGTGGCCATGGCATGCAACAATTCCTCTCGCGTTAGCTGGCCGATAATGCCGGGATAGCGGTCGAGATAATCGAGTCCAAGCTCGAAACGTTCCAGGTTGATGAGACTGGCGGCGACGCCCCCGTTCGACTCGAGCGCGATCGGCAAGACGCCGATGAGGAAGCTCTTGGCGTCGTCCAGCTCGTCAGTGGTCACCGGTTCGCGGCGGATCAAACGGAGCTGAGCGAGCATCCCGTCAATCGCGCGGTCGATGTTCTTGGGATCGACCCCGGCCCGGCTGAGCCAAATGCTCCCTACGATCTCTGGCTGCAACTGACTCGTGGCGAAGTAGGCCATGCCATCCTGGTCGCGGACGGTGGCCCCCAGCCGTCCCATCAGTCCAAGGCGGCCCAGGATCAGGTTGGCGGTATCCAGCGCATAATACGACGGATGGTTCCGAGCGATCGTGGCGAGCCCCAGCACGATATCGGCTTGACTCTTGCCCGGAATCGTGGCGCGACGCTCGGCGCTGGCTGGTGGCGGCACCGGATAGTGGATGGCAGGGGCCGGTTCATTCGATGTATCCCAGTCGCCAAAGTGCGATTCGAGTAGGCCGGCGACATGATTCAGGCTGCCAATGCCGCCAACGGCCGCGACAATAGCCCGACGAGGACCGTATGCCCGTGCGTGAAAGGCAGCAAGATCCGTTCGGGAAATGGTCTCGACCGTGTCCAGCTCACCGGCAATTCGGCGTCCGTACCGGTGCGGAGAAGGAAAGACGAGCTGGCGGAAGGCGCGAGCCGCTTGGGAGCCGGTGTCGTTGTCGGCTTCGCGGATGCCACTCAGGATTTGATGCCGGACCTTCTTAATTTCTTCGGCCGGGAAGATCGGACGCCGGATGACATCGGCGGCCAGCTTTGCCATCTCGGGCAAATCCTCGGCCAGGCAACGCATGACGATCTCGGTTTGATTGCGGCCGGCGTCGACTCCGAGGCTGGCGCCAAGTGAGTCGGTCATCGTGTTCAAAGAGTCAAACGTGTGGGAGTGAGTGCCTCGCTGCAACGCGCGAGCGGTGAAGGACGCCAGGCCCACCTTGTCGTCTGGATCACGAACGGCACCGGCGTCGAGCCGAATCCGGAGATCGACGCTGGGCGAGCGCGGCCGAACCTGGCCGAGGAGCGTCATGCCGTTTGCCAGCACCGTTCGCTCGAAGGATTGCCGGTTTGGCGGTGACGCCGACGCCACTGATCCGGTGACCGGCCATTGGCCGAACCGTTGCTCGTCGTGAACCAACGTCGCGTCGGGATACGCCGACTCGATGCTACCACTGCCCGGTTCAGTGGGGACGAGCCAGCCGACGGATCGGTTCGCGTCATCCAGGTAGCGATTCGCGACGTGCCGGATGTCAGCAGCAGTCACCCGCTCAATGTCCGCGAGCAGGGATTCCGCCCGGCCGTAGGAATCGACGATCTCCATCTGTCCGAGCCGAAATGCCTGATTGGTGACACCTTCGGACGAGTAGGTGTACTGGGCCTTCATTTGCTTCTGAGCGCGTCGCAGCTCGTCCTCGGCAACATCGACTGATCGCAGCAACTCGATCTCGCGATCGAGGATGGACTCGATCCGGGGCGGCTCAGAATCGGGCAGGGCCGTGACCGCGATCGTCATCAGAAATGGATCATGATAGAGGTCGAAGCCGCTGCCGGCGCCACGCGCCAAGCCGGAGCTGACGAGGCTTTTGTACAGTCGCGATGAACGGCCGAGACCGCCGCCGCCGCCAAACCCGAGCCCTTTCCCGCCCGACAGGATCGCATCCGCCATCAGCATCGCGGGGACGTCCGGGCTCGTCGCGGCGGGTCCATCGTAGGCGACTTGGAGGTACGACGTCGGTGCCGGGCGCCGCAGCAGAACGCGACGCTCGCCGACCTGATCCGGCTCGATGGCTCGAGTCAGATTCGGAATGGGACCGGTCTTGATGGGGCCGAAGGCGCGATCGAGGCGGGCCAGCATCTCGACGGCAACGAAGTCGCCAACCATGACCACGAACGCGTTCGCCGGGTGATAGAACAGCCGATAGTGATCGTAGAGGTCGGCGCGGGAGATGGCCTTGAGGTCATGCTCTGAGCCGAGGATTGGATGCCCGTATGGATGGTGGCGAAAGGCGGTGCTCAGCAGCTTCTCGTACAGCAGGTAGGTGGGCCGGTTCTCCGCCCCTTGGCGCTCCGACAGGATCACGGTCCGTTCCGACTCGGTCTCCGCTGGATCGTAGAGGGAATGGACCATGCGGTCCGACTCGATGGTGATCGCAAGTTCAACCTGGTCCGCTGGCAAGGTTTCGTAGTACGCCGTCCAATCATAGGAGGTCATGGCGTTGAGGACGCCGCCGTGGCGGGAAACGTCGCGGAAGATTTGACCCTTCGCCAAGGTCGGCGTGCCTTTAAACTGCATATGCTCGACCCAATGGGAAATACCGGTTCGACCGGGCAGCTCGTTCCGGCTGCCGACCCGGTACCAGGTCCACATCGAGATGAGAGGAGCGGTATGGTCCTCAAGGAGAATGACTTTGAGTCCATTGTCAAGCGTGTAGTCGAAGACCGCTGCCGGTTCACTTGGTGGCATGATTGTGTACCCCGAGTTTGCCTCCGACCTACGAGTGCTAGCACAAAGGTACGGGATGAGCGACCGCGCGGCCAATCGGCGTGGCGTTGGTCAATCGATGATTCGGCAATCAATCCCGAACGATCCGGGCACGCTAGGGAATCACCAGATTAGAATGGGCGCGGCAACGACGATGGCAGCAGAGGAGAGAACGACGTGGTCCAGATCGATCCCGAGCCGAATTACGATCACAAACTGGCTGAGCGCGTCGTTTCATTCCTCCAGACGAAGGATGCGCGACTCTTCCCCTTTACGCGTCATTTTGACGACGCGCGGCATCGGGCGTTCCGGCACGACCTGCGGGAGGGGCTGGCCGAGATCACGGATAGCGGCAGCGCCCGAAAAACGTCCGCCTCCGGCTTCATCATGAGTGACGCCCGGTTGAAGGATATCGTCTATGAATGGTCATCGGCTGGAGGACGTTGGCCTCGTGGCGCGGAGCCAACGAACCGAACGTCGGCGCTCGGCGCCCTCGGACCGGATGAGCCCGAGCTCGTGCCGAGTCGCTAGCCAGCATGAGTGGTGTTGCCTCGCGTCTCTCCGGCAAGTTCGGCGGCGGTGAGCGTCGGTCGTCGAGGGGGATGGTCCAGGCGGTCCCCGGTAGCATACGCTGCCTGCATGACTTGATGGATTTCGTTCGTTCCGCCGTAGATCGTGGCACCCTTGGCGTTCCGAAGATGGCGCTCGAACGTTGCCAATGAGGGTGAGTGCAAATCCTGGGCCATCTGCATCGCCAAGGTCGCCGCGCGATCCGCGCCGCGAGCGGCGGTCCACTTCGCCAAACTGGTCGCTTGTTGGCTGGGACGCCCCCGGTTCTTTAGCTCGGCGGCGCGGTCGAGCAGCACTTGTGCCGATGCCTCGTCGGCCACCATCGCCGCAATCTTTGCCCGCACCGTTTGGTCCGTGGCGTGGCGGCGAGACCGGGCGTCACTTTGAACCAGCGTGACTACAAGTGACAGGCACTCGCGGATGATGCCAAGGGCGCCGTAGCCGACCGTGAACAGCCCATACCCAAGCGCGGAGAGCGCGATCGCGAAGCCCTCACCGACCCGCCCGAGGAGATTCTCGGACGGCACGAAGACGTTGTCCAGGACAACGCCGCCGGTGTCGCCGGCCCGGATGCCGAGCTTTCCTGACAGGGCCGGGGTTGAGACCCCAGCCGCGTCGCGAGAGACGAGAAAGGCGGTGATCCCGCGGTGCCGGAGCTTGGGATCGATAGTCGCGAAGACCAAAAGCAGTGAGCTGTCGTTCGCGCCGCTAATCCAGGTCTTTTCGCCAGTTAGGACAAAGCCGCCGGCGCCCGTGGTCGCGCGGGTCCGGATGGCGGCCACGTCGGAGCCTGCCCCTGGTTCAGTCAGCGCGAACGTACCAATCTCATCACCGGAAGCGAGCGAAGGTAGCCAACGGGAACGCTGGCGATCGGTACCCCATTGTAGGATGGTCATCGCGGCTAGCGCCAAATGGACGGTGACGGTGATCTGGAAACTCAGGTCCAGGCGTCCGAGGCTGGCGCACACGGCGCCAAGGGTTCGGTAGTCTTGGCCAAGACCAGCATACCGTGACGGGAGGGTGAGTCCTAAGAATCCAGCCTCAACCAACACCCTCGTCGCGGCCGGATCCGCGGCACCGTCGATGAATCGTTGCTCGAGCTCGGGCTCCAGCTGGGCTCGCGCCCAGCGAAGCCGGTCCTCGATCTGGATGAGCGCATCGTCGGTCCCAGCCGGGGTATTCGGTTGCTCGGTTTGAGCCGTCGGCGGGCGCAAGATCAGGGCTAGCTTCGCGCAACGGGTTGGAAGCGATTGAGCGCCAGGCGCGGAATCGGTTCATGAGCGGGATCGAGCGCGAGCGCGACCAAGTGTTCGCCGACGGCGGTCGTGAACTTAAAGCCATGACCGGAGAACCCGGCGCCAAAGACGACTCCGGGTACGGTAGGATGGCGATCCATGATGAAATCTCCGTCCGGGGTCATCGTGTAGAGACAGACAGCCTGCTCCCGAATCCGGTCGGTGGCCGTCGGAAAGAGGCGCTTGACCATTGATGCCACGTTGGCTGCCTCGTCGACGCGGACCGTTCGCTCGACCGAATGCGGCGTGGTGCGGTCGCCACCCGAGTGGTCGGCGACTTTCAGACCCGGATAGTCGTCGATCGGAAAGCCGTAGATCTCGCCGATATCGGAGTCAGCGACAAACACGGGGAAACGGTCCGGGGCAAAGAGCGCTGGATCTTCTACGTCGAACCACCACAATGACTTTCTGAGGATGTGCAACGGGAGGCCCAGATCGGCAAGCACTTCCGAGGACCAGGCGCCGGCGGTGATAATCAAGCGATCCGCTCGATAGGTGCCGCGAGTCGTGGTGACCGCCACGCCGGTATCGGATGATTCCCAACCCAGCACCGGTTCTTGCTCGTGAATGTCTACCCCGCGGTTCCGGGCTGACGCGGCCATGGTCCGCAGAGCGGCATCCGTGTAGAGGTAGCCGGCCTGTGGGCTGAACATCACGTCCCAATCATCCGGGATCGACACCATTGGCCAGCGACGGCGCCCCTCGTCCGGCGTCAGCCATTCATACGGCAGGCCGTGCCGATCGGCGCTGGCGCGGGCGC
This sequence comes from Chloroflexia bacterium, assembly GCA_013696525.1. Classification (GTDB taxonomy): domain Bacteria; phylum Chloroflexota; class Chloroflexia; order Thermomicrobiales; family UBA6265; genus JACCYK01. Next base: position 6,173 of record JACCYK010000304.1, on the reverse strand, counting down.
TGCGGGCGTGGCCGAACCCGGGCGCCGCCAACTCCAGGCCGCCGGTCCGCATCAGGATGCGCTCCCCCGATTCTTCTTCCAGCTGCAGCCAAAGTCGATCGGCCCGCTGCACGAGCGGCACGTACTCGGGACCTTCAGCGTAGGCATGCCGAATGACCCGCGTCCGGCCGCCATGGGCGCCGAAGGGATGGATATGGTTGAACTGTTCGAGCACAAGGCTCCGGACACCACGCTTGCCAAGCTCCCAGGCGGCGGCGGTGCCCATGGTGCCGCCGCCGATCACAATGACGTCGTAGCCTTTGTCTCCGGCGGTCATGCGCAACTCTCCTCCCTGATTTCTCACGTTTTGATTGGCGATGAACGGATCGAGCTACTTGACGGGTGCCGGCAGCGATTCGAGTGGGTTCGCGTTGCCGAATACCGGGGCCGGGCCGCCAGACGAGGTTGCCCAACGGACCGCGTTGGCAATCACGGATTGAATCGTCGGACTGTGATACGTCGGGTACGATTCATGACCAGGCCGAAAATAGAAAATCTTGCCGCGGCCGCGGGCGAAGCAGCATCCCGAGCGAAACACTTCACCACCTGGGAACCAACTCACGAAGACGAGCGTATCGGGCTCCGGGATGTCGAAGAACTCGCCGTACATCTCCTCTCGATCAAGCTCGACGTACTGATCCAGCCCAGCCGCGATCGGGTGATCTGGAGCAACCACCCAGAGCCGCTCCGTTTCATCGGCCACCCGCCATTTGAGATTGCAAGTCGTACCCATCAGGCGACGGAAGATCTTCGAATGGTGGCCGGAGTGCAGGACGATCAATCCCATGCCGTCCAGCACGCGGGCCTGAACTCGTTCAACGACGGCGTCGCTGACGTCATCGTGCGCTTTGTGCCCCCACCAGGTCAGCACATCCGTGTTCTCAAGCGTTTCCACGGAAAGGCCATGCTCGGGTTGATCGAGCGTCGCCGTCGTCACCGTGATGTCAGCGTGGGCGGAGAGCCCAGTGGCAATCGCTCCGTGAATCCCTTCCGGATAGACCTCTCGGTAGCGATCTTCTTCTTGCTCGTGGCGAAATTCGTTCCAAACGGTGACACGAATCGGGCCGGACATCAACAGCTTCCTCCAAACCGACGACACGACGATTGGCTGGGCTTAGGCGTCCTGGTCCTCTGGGAGTCGCAGTTCGCGTCCCAGCTCGGCCGAACGGTAGATAAGCCGAATCAGGCGGACCCGTTCGAGACCCTCATCCCCGGAGGGTTCCGGCGGTGCGCCGTCAAGAATGCTGTCAACGAACTGCTTGACGATTCCCGTATGACCATGATTGGTCAGCAGTCTGGGCTCGGTCACGGTCGGTGTCCCATCGAGCTCGCTGAAAAAGCGCAGCGTTCCCACCTGGGCGTAATCCTTGGAACGGATTTCGGCGCCGCCTTCGGTGCCCATCAACGAGAGGCCAAAGTCGTCGGAGTGTCCGGTATACGCCGCCCACGACACGTCGAGCTGGAGTGTCGTGCCGCCCTCATACCGAACGAACGCCGTGGCAAAATCTTCCACCTCGTAGGGGATGCCTTCGACGCGAGAGAATCGCCCTCCCGACCACTGGCCCCGGCCGCGGGGGCCGAGCTCGGCGTAGGTCGCGGCCGAAACCGAGAGCGCGGACGGATTGCCGAGCAACCACGAAGCGAGGTCGAGGACGTGGACGCCGAGATCGATCAAAGGACCGCCACCAGACTGCTCCTTGTTGGTAAACCAGGTGCCGAGGCCGGGAATGCCGGAGCGGCGCATCCAGTATGCTTTGGCATGGTAGACGCGGCCCAGGCGCCCCTGCTCAATCTGGTGCCGGACGAGTTGGACATCGTGCCGCTGGCGGCGCTGAAAGGCGACGGCCAGCACCTTGCCCGCCTCCTTCGCCGCGGCAACCATCTCCTCGCCTTCTTCGACTGTCCTGGAGAGCGGCTTTTCGACTAAGACATGCTTGCCGGCGCGCAGCGCTTGGACCGCGATTGGGCGATGCAGATGGTTCGGCACCGCTAGGCTGACGGCGTCAATGTCAGGATGAGAGAGCAGCTCGGAGTAATCGCCGTACAGGTGCGGGATACCGTACTTCGTTACCAGCCCATGGCAGCGGGGGCCATCGAGACCCGACAGGGCTACGACTTTCACCCGAGGATCGGCCGCGAACCCTTCGATATGAAACTCGCCCGCACCGCAACCGATGACGCCGACGCGCAGCGCCTCTCGTTCGACCAATGCCCGCTCTCCTTCCCATCGTTCAACTGGACTTGTCCCTACCGCAAGGGAAACCGTGATGGACGAAGGCCCCCTTCGTCCGTGAATCGACCGCGCGGCTCGTTACGGCGCCGTCCAGACTTCGAGCGCGGTCACCGATCCGGGCAAGGTTTGCACCTGGGCCGAAATCAAGATGGGATCACCGACTCGCTCGTCGAGGCGAATGGAATAAATGCTGGGAAGCACCCAGACCACGTCACCGAACTCGAACGGACCATTCCAGATCGTGACTCCCGCCAGGTCAGACACCACGTAGGACTCGCCCGCTCCTTGGGGGAATCGTATGAGTGATCCGCGGACCCAAGTGGTCTGGCCGGGTTCGATCAGGACGTCGATCCGGCTCGTCGCGCCGCTTGGATTGGTCCAGGTCACGGCGTAGGTGCCCACCTCCAACTCGGCCCGGTTCGTCTCGTCAAGGACCACGGGTGGCCGCGGATCTTGATCGCCGGTGTTCAAGAATGAAACGGTAGCGGCGGGGAAGAGACCGCCGATTTCCTCGATTTCCAGCTCGCCGGTCTGAAGGACGACTTCGATCTCTTGCAACACCGAGAACAGGGCGTCGCTCAACTCGAGCGCGTTGGCGGCCCGGAGGTTCAGGCCGTCTCCTTCCTCGGCGATGCAGCCAACCAGCTCCGACTGCTCATCGGTCAGGGCGAAGCCGATGACGTGGCTGCGTACGCGAGTCTCGCCCGCCCGGATCGCGCCGGCGGCTTCGCAAGGGTCGCCGCCGCAGGTCTCTTCGCCGTCGGTGACGAGCACGATGTTGTTCGACTCGTCCGGATCGGTGGGAAAGTCGCCCGCCGCTTCCTCGAGGGAGATTGCCAGCGGGGTCCAGCCGATCGGCTCGGCCGCGTCGACCTGCGCTCGCAAGGCTGGCTTGTCCACGCCCGCGATTGGAACGACGAGCTCGGTGCTTTCGCAGCTCTCGGCCCGGCCGGCGTTGGTATTGTCCCCCTCGTGGCCATAAATGCGAAAGCCGACGTTTACTCCCTCGGTCTCCGGCAAGGCATCGATCACATCATTGAGGACGCGCTTGGCGGCGATCATTCGAGTTTCGCCGCCGCCTATATCCCGCGCCATCGAGCCAGAGAGATCGAGGATGAGCTCGACGTTGACGACCGCCGGCGGGTCCGTGGACTGGGCCAACGCGGCGTCCTGGCCAATGGGCAGTGCTGACAAGAGGCTGACGAGGATCAGCGCCACGCCGATGAGCGAACGCGGGAAGGTCCTCGGATTGGCAATCGGTTTCATGGTCCAGCTCCTTGGCGGTGAGGATAGGCGCGCCAGCGTATCGTGACCTGATCGTACCGCGTGGCGGGGGTTGTGCGGAAGGGACATTCCCGCATACGCTATGGCGCCGGCGCGGTGAGCGTAACCAGCGTTACCTCGGGTGGGCAATTGAGGCGAACCGGAGGCCGGTACACGCCAACGCCGCGGGCAGTGTACAGCGCCATCGGGCCGACGTGATAGAGGCCGGATGGGAAACGGCGACCACCCGGGGGCAGCACCAACGGTCCGATCGCGGGCAATCGCACCTGGCCGCCGTGCGTATGCCCCGAGAGTTGAGCGAATGCTCCCCTGGCCGCCGCTTGTTCGGCAAAGTCCGGTTCATGCCACAGCACAAGCACGGCCGACCCGGCAGGGATGCGGACAAAGGCGGCGTCGAGATCGGCTGTCCCGAGGATGGTTTCATCGATGCCGGCGATCCAGAGCTCGCCGCCGGGTGCGGCGATCCTAATTGCCTCGTTGCGGAGCACACGAATCCCATTGTGGGCAAGCGCGTTTATAATCTTGTCTTGACCCGTTGAAATGTCGTGATTACCGAGTATGGCGATACCGCCGAGCGGCGCGGTGGCAGCCAACCGCCCGAATACGGCCGCCGCGGGCTGAGCGTATCGCGGTGACTCGGAGATGTAGTCGCCACCAAACAGCATCAGGTCCGGATTCGTCTGGGCTAAAAGTGATCCAGCCTGATCGACGTCTTCCGGAGCGATGAAGGGGCCAATGTGGGTATCGGTGATAAACCCAATGCGGAGCCCGACGAGCCCCTCGTGACCGCGCGGAACTGGGATCAGCACTTGCTCGAGAACCGGACGGTACGGCAGCCGATACCGGGCGAGGACCGAAACGGCGACGGCAACCCCGGCCGCGATGATCATCGCAAGACCAACCGCTCGCCGCCTCATCGCGTTGCCGCGGTCAAGTCAGAATCGAGGAGGCGATGAGACCGGCGCTCATGAGCACGCCGACCTCGAGAAGCAATCGATTGCCGCCCCGCAGCCCACGATTAAACGCGGCTTCGTCTCGGGCCGAATCGACCTCGCGGAATAGCCTGATCGCCCGGGGCACGGTAATCAAGACACAGAGGATCGGCCAGAAATGCGGCAGCACGACGGCGGATAGGATCAGCATCAGAAAGGCGATTGCGAGCAGGCCGCCGTAGAAGCGGCGTGAGCGCCACGGTCCGAGGATCATGGCCACGGTGCGTTTGCCGGCGCCACGGTCGCGGTTGACATCGCGCATGTTGTTGACATGCAGGATAGCGGTGACGAGGCACGCATTGGGCAATGCGATCAGAAAAGTCGCCGCGGCTGCCGTGCCGGTAAGGGCGAAGACGACGCCGGCAACGAGGGCGGGGCCGAGGGTGAGAAAGACGGCAAGCTCGCCCAAAGCGACATATCCCAGGGGCTTCGGACCAGCGGTGTAGAACACCGCCACCGCCAGGCAGGCAAGGGCCAAGATGAAGATGGTCCAGTTCGTCATCGCTACGATGAGGCAGCCGAGGACGGTCGCCAGCGTGAAGGAGATGACCATGCCGCGTCGGACTTCGGCCGGGTTGAGCAATCCTTGCTGAATGACTCTGCTTGAGCCCGGGCGGTCAAGCGTGTCCACTCCATGTTGGTGGTCAAAGTAGTCGTTTGCCAGGTTCGCGCCAGCCTGACAGGCGATCACGGCGCAAACCATGAGGAGGGACAACAGTGGATGGTGATTACCCATCGTCCAGGCGAGGGACGTGCCGATCAGCACTGGCGACAGCGTGGCTGAGAACGACGGCAGCCGGAGGGCTTGCCGCCAGGCACGCCAACGAGAGCGAAAAGAGGAGGCAGTTGGATTCGGCACGGACGGAATTGCCTGATTCAACAGCCAGTTCTCCGGCGACGGAGGATGGCAATCATCCTGCCGAGCGGTGTGGTTATGACGTCGGCTTCCAGGGAATCACCACCCGTTCGACCAGATCCACGGCCAGGGTCAGCAACCATCCCATGAGCCCAGTCACAATCAATCCGACGAACATCTTGTTAATCGCGAGGATCTGGTAGCTGTCGTAGATGAACCGCCCAATCCCCTCCCGCGCCGCGATGAACTCGGTACCGACGATGACAATCAGGGAGAAGCCCAATCCGAGGCGAAGACCGGTGAAGATCGATGGCAAGGCGCCGGGCAGGGCCACGGTCGTGAACATCGCCACCGGACCGGCGCCGAAGTTGCGAGCGACATCCTGAAACGACCGGTCGATTGCCATCACGCCGGCCATGGTGTTCAGCAGGACGAGGAAGAAGATCGAGAGCGCCACGATGACATACTTGCCAGCTTCGCCGACCCCGAAAATGAGAAGAATGAGCGGCACGATAGCGATTTTCGGGACCGTGTAAATCGCGGCGGCGATGGGCATGAGGGCGACCCGCACAGGCCACGATAGACCCATCAGCAGGCCCAAGACGACGGCCGGAACGGCACCGAGCAAGAACCCGACAAAGATCCGCGCCAGGCTGACCCGAACGTTCGTCAGCAAGCTCCCGTCACGGACCAGCGAAACGGCGGTGTCCCAGAGGCTGGAGGGCGCCGGCCAAAATCGAGGGTCGATCGTTTCCGATCGGGACAATAC
>JACCYK010000291.1 GCA_013696525.1 Chloroflexia bacterium | reverse complement strand
TTCGAGGAGCACGCTCTCATGGGACGCGCGAGCCACGCCTTGGCGCCGGAAACGCTGCAAGCACTCCTGTCGGACCGGGCGCGGGCCGCCCCGGCCAAGCCGATCCTCGATAGCTCAAACGACGTGGTGAACCGGATCTCGTTCGTCTACGGCTTTCCCGATGGCGATTCGCTGCCCGCGGCCGAGGTCGCCGAGGCGACCGCCCGCGTCATGGCGACGGACGGGCGATGGGCGCTGCAATATGGCAGCAACGCCGGTCATGCCGGGCTGATCGACGTGCTGCTCAAGAAGCTGAAGCGCGACCAGGGCATCGACGCCAAGCCGGAAAACATCATCATTACTGCCGGCGGCTCGCAGGCGCTCGCGCTGTTGCTCGACGCCTTTATCAATTGGGGCGACACCATCATCAGCGAGATGCCGACCTGGCTGGGGGCGGTCCAGGCGTTCAACAATGTCGGCGCCAGCGTCGTGGCCGTCCCGGTCGATGACGAAGGGACCGATACGGAATCGCTCGAACGGGAGTTGAAACGTCTCCGCCGCCAGGGCGTTCAGCCGAAGCTCATCTATGTCATCTCGAACTTTCAGAACCCGCGGGGCATATCGACCACGCTGGACCGGCGCCGCCAGATCGTCGCCCTGGCGCGAGAACACGGCACGCTCGTCCTCGAAGACGATGCCTATTTCGACCTCCGGTATGGCGGCGAGACGATCCCCTCAATCTACAGCCTGGACCAGAGTGGATCGACCATGTACATGGGTACCTTGTCGAAGACGATGGGGGCCGGCATGCGCCTCGGCTGGTTGGTCGCCACGCCGGCGATCATTCACCGGCTGGCATCGCTCAAGGTTGACGGCGGCACCAACGTTTTCGGCGCCCACGTCGCGGCCGACTGGCTGCCGCGGCGGCTGCCGGAGCATGTCGGCAAGCTGCGTCAGATCTACCAGCGGCGACGCGATCTGATGCTGGCCGCCCTGGAGCAACACATGCCGCCGGGGACAAGCTGGACCCGGCCCGAGGGCGGTTTCTTCATCTGGGTCACGCTGCCGGAAGCGATCGACACGACGCGGATGCTCGCTCAAGCCCGCGAGCGCGGCGTCGACTATCTGCCTGGCTCGACCTGCTTTGCCGACGGCAGCGGCCAGAACCAGCTCCGATTGGCCTATTCGTACGCGACCGACGACCAGATCGAGCCCGGCATCCGCATCATCGGCGAGATCGTTCGCGGAGAGCTGCTGGAAGCCGGCCGGCGCTAGCGTCGTTCGTGTGCACCGAGCGTTTCGGCACCGGTCATTCGTCGGTCCTTGGCGCCAGCGTCGCATCGCTCAGCAACAGGTATGGCGGCCGACCGTCGTAACGGCCTGGCGACAGGCTGACGATCGCGACCTCGTTGGGGCCAGCCTGGAAGAATTCGGGAGCCAATGTAAAGCTCACCTGGTCCCACACGGCATGCTCACCGTTCACCCCATCCTGACCCGGATGCCAATTGGCGAACGCCAGCGGGCTGGTCACGGCGTACATGCCGTTCACCTCAACCGCAAAGGGGAAGGCCAGGCCCGACTCATCGCCGAGCCCGGAAAGCGTCAACCGCAGGCTCGCGGCTGGCTGCTCCGGCAGGTCAAAGCTGAGCACCGCGCGCCCGAAGTCGCCCTCGGTTCCGTACAACGCCACCGCCGGACGGCCAAACGAATCGGCATCGACCGGTGCCGCGCCTTGCCACGCTCCGGCGCTGAATTGGATGGCGCCGTCACCGGACCCCGCGCTTGATTCGTCTGGCGCGATCGAGTCGGGATTCTGTTCTCGCTCCTGGTTGCGCCGGCTACTTCGCCGTTCGCGATCGCCCGCGCTCTCGTCTGGCGGCGCGGTGGCCGCTGGCTCTGTCGGCGGCGCGGCAGGAGTTTCCGTCGCCAGTGCGGTTGGCGGCACCCCGGTCGCCGCCGTTGGCTCGGTCGGTGCGGCAACGGCCGGCTCCGGCGTTTGAGTGATGCGGTCGAGCTGCAACGGAGAGAACAGACCTTCCGTGGAACCCTCCGGCATCTCGGTTGCCGTGACAGGAGTTTGCTCGGTTGGCGTCGACGTTGGTGAAACCTCATTCACCACGGCAACTCGGCCGTCCTCTGACCCGCCAGGAATTCCGGCCAACCCGCTAAACCCGCCACGGAGCACGATGACACCCAAGGCAGCCAGCGCGACCAGGACCAGGACCAACGGCCCGATCCAGTTTCGCGCCCATGGCGACGACTGCCGGCGGGAAGGACCGATGGCCCTGGCGTCGGTTCGGGTCGCGGGAGCCACGGGTGCGGCGACGGCGGGCAGCGCGGCGGTGGTCCCAACCTGACCGGCGGCGGATGATTGGGGCAGGTTCGGCGCGGCTTGGGAGAAGGCGGTTTCGAGCGCCTTCGCCATCGCCGTCGCTGTCCGCCGCCGATCCCCCGGCCGCTTCGCCAGCGCCCGCATAACCTCGCGCTCCAGCGCGATCGGCAGCACCAGGCCGGGGAGCGCCTCGGATGGCAGCGGCGGCTGACGCTGCACATGAGCGAGCATCAGCGCGGTCGGGTTGTCGGCCTGAAATGGCTGTTTACCCGTGAGCATCTCGAAGAGGAGAACACCCACGGCGTAGAGATCGGCGGCCTCGCCGACCTCGGTTGCTTGGGCTTGCTCCGGCGCCATGTAGACAGCGGTGCCGACCGCCATCCCGTGTGAGGTGAGGGTCTCGGTCCCCGCCCAGAGGGCGACGCCGAAATCGGTCACCCGCGCGGTGCCGTGACGATCGAGCAGGACGTTTTGCGGCTTGACGTCGCGATGCACGATGCCGGCCCGGTGGATAGCCGCGAGCCCTCGCAAGACCTCGATCGCCAGCCGCACCGCTTCTCGCGGCTCGAACCTATCCACCTGATCGAGCCGCTCGCGCAGGGTAGGTCCGTCGACGTATTGAAGCACGATATAGGACGCACCCTGGTCGGTGCCGTAATCGAACACATCAACGGTGTAGGGACTTGAGACGGCCGCCGCCGCCCGCGCTTCCCGCTCGAATCGGGCTGTAGCCGCCGCATCGCCGCCGTACCGCTGCCGCAGCACCTTGACCGCGACCAACCGGCCGAGGACGAGGTCTTCGGCGAGGTAGGTGACGGCAAACGTGCCCTCACCGAGCGGTTCGCGCGGCGCGTACCGTCCTCCCAGCGGGGGGCCCGAGCTGAACGAGGGAGAAGCGTTCACGCCGCGTATCACTCCAAGCAAACACGTCCGGCCAGCATTGGCGTCTCAAAGTGTAGACGCCCCAGGGCAATCGCATCTGAGCCGGCGAGGAGCGTGAGCGGGGCGGACTCGGCCCAGCCAGCCAGGAGGGGGGTGGCCTGGCTCCCGACCGTGGCGGCCGGCTCGCGGCGCGGCAAGTTGCGGGCCAGAGGGCGCAAGCCGGCGACATGCTCCGCCGCGGGGCCGGTGCGGACCCGGCCGGCCTCCTCGCCGCGGGCCACCTCGAGCCCCCAAGGCAGGCG
>JACCYK010000288.1 GCA_013696525.1 Chloroflexia bacterium | reverse complement strand
CCCCCGTGGACATCGCCAATCGCCAAGAGGCCGGCGGCGATCGCCGCCTCTGGCGCTCGCCGGTTTCCCGACGCCACCACCCGCGCCGCGAGGGCGGATGGTGAGCCTGGGCCGTGGTCGGCGCTCGCGATCAGGATTGCCTCAACCAGGCGGCGTTCACCGGCGGACGGTAACCGGGAGCGGTGGAGGAGAAAGAGCAGATCGGCGAACCCGCACCGCGGCATGAGGTCGATGATGTCATAACCGCGAACGCGAATATGCCCTGGGCCGATGTCCGTGACCGCGCTTTGCCACCGCTCCATACTGATCTCATCTTCCCTCGGCGGAGACACATGCCGCCAACTCCGGCGCCAGCCCCACGATGGTGGTGCGGATCAACTCCCGGAATCACAACCATCGTCGCCAGCTTCTCAGCGGCAGCCTACACGATTCCCGCTTGCCGCAAGCGTTGGACTTCCTCGGGCGCGAGACCCAGCTCCTGCTCGAAGATTTCCTGATTGTGGGCGCCGAGTGGCGGACCGGGCCAGCGAATCTGACCGGCGGTCTGGGACAGGCGAGGCACCACATTGTGCATCCGTACGGCGCCGTCATCGTCCGCCAGGTCGACCGTCAACTCGCGTGCCTGCCAATGCGGATCTTGCGCAATATCGGCGATTGTCTGGATCGGCACGGCGGTGAGGCGGTGCCGCGTCACGATTCGCCGATGCTCGGCGATCGGATGGCGCGCCATCGCTTCGACCACAATCGCATCGAGCGCGACGGCATTGGTGACGCGGGCCTCGTTGGTCGCGAAGCGCGGATCCGCCAGCAGCTCACCCAGACCATAGGCTCGCAAGAAGCGCTCGGCCGTGTCTGGGGTCGAGGCGCTGACGGCGAGGTAGGCGTCATCCGCCGTGCGATAGACGCCGCGGGGGGCGGAGTTTTGCGACCGGCCGCCGCTGGCCCGAGTTCGCACTTGGCCCGACGCGGCATATTCGGCAGCGAGTGGGCCGAGGACGGAGAAGACCGCGTCGAAGAGCGCGACATCGATCGTCTGGCCGCCGCCATCATGCAGGTCCCGATGATAAAGCGCCATCAGGGTCGCGTTGACCGCGTAGAGCGCCGCGTACATATCGGCCAAGGGAAAGGGTGGGAGGAGTGGCGGCTGGTCCGGGGTGCCGGTCATCGCCGCTAGCCCGCTCGCGGCCTCGACCAGGGTGCCGAATCCTGGCCGCGCGCGGTTGGGGCCAGTCTGACCCCAGCCGGAAATGCGGACCACGATGATGCCGGGATGCCAGTCATGCAGCGTGTCGGGGCCGATTCCCCAGCTTTCCAACTTGCCGGGGACGAACGACTCGATCAGAACGTCGAAGCGGGGGACCAACTGGCGGAGCAAGTCCCGCCCCGCGGCGCTATCGAGATTGAGGGTGATCGACCGCTTGTTTCGTCCGTAGACTCGCCACCACAGGGGCTGACCGGCGACCGTCCACGTCCGCAGCGGATCGCCGCGACCTGGTTGCTCGACCTTCACCACGTCGGCGCCGAAGTCGGCCAGGCACATTCCGAGGACGCCACCGGCGACGAGCCGGGAGAGGTCGAGCACGCGCACACCCGCGAGTGGCCCGGTCATTCCGGCCGATTCTCCGCTAGGCACCGGCCGGTTGGACCCGCACGGCCTCGCTGCCTAGGCACCCCTCGGTGACGACCAGCCCCACCCCGCCTCCGCTCAATGGGTGATCGGTGTCGGTGACATCGAACAGCAACTCGCCATCGATCCAGGCGCGGAGGCGCCGATCAACCGCCTCCAAGGCCAGGGTGTAGCGACGATCGACCTGCCAGGGGAAGGCGGCTTCGGCCAGGACTATTTCTCCGTCTCGCTCCTTGACCAGCCGGGCGAAGCCGTCGTCAGAGAGGAGCAGGGCATAGTAGCGACGCATGCCGCCGGCGCGAACGGCGATGCCGGCGGCTCGCGCGAGGTAGACGGTGACGTCAGCGGTCGCCCGGTAGTCGGTCCACTCGGCTGTTCCCTGGCTAATCAATCCCGTCCCGTGGTTTTGCACGATGCGGTACGGTTCTGGCCACCGGTTGCGAAAGTCGTCCACGCCATTCATCCACGCCCGTTGCCACATCGTGCTGCCGCCGGCGGGGCGGCCGAGCGTGACGTCCGGTGAGCCTTCCCATGTGAGCGAGTCGAGATAGACGATGCCATCGGACTCGCCAAGCCGGTCGACCTCGATCCCGACTTGCGCGATTGGCTCACCTCCGGTGTCATCGAGACGCCAGGTCAGCTCTTGGCGTGTATCCGGGGCAAGGGTTGTTTCCGGACCGTGAACCAAGGTCAACGTGTCGTCCGGCCCGTAGACGCGGATGAAGAGGCGGCACACCACCGGCGTTGGGTTCTCGTTGCCGGCGGCCAGGCTAGCCCGCACGGCCTGACCGGGGAACAGGGTGGGGGAGGCGAGCAGCGCGTAGCCCTTCGTGAGAAGCGCGATCGCCTCGGGGGGGATAAACGTCGGGGTGGCGATTCGCGCCGATGAGTTGTCCGCCGTGGGGGATACCCGGAGCGCCAGGCTCCGCTCTCCGTCCGTGCTATTCCCGGCCACGTTCTCGAGAGTATCCATTTGATTGTCTGCTTGGAAGCCTTGGACCGAACCGGGGAGCTCAAAGTGAAAGCGAGCCCCTCCTTTCGGCGCCCAGGGCGGCTCCCCGGCAAGGGCCCGGCCGGTGTTAACGACGTGAACCGTTTCGGTCACGGCATCGGTGATGGCTCGCCCCCCGTCGGCGGTGGCGAGGTAGAGGCGGTCGGCAATGGGACCACGGAAATCGTAGGGCGAGGCGTCGATCGTGGCCAGGCCATTCTTAATCCCGAGCAAACAGCCGACATTGCCGGAATTGCAGTCAGTGTCCCAACCGCAGGTGTTAACGATGGTCAGCGATCGCCGGAAATCATCGTCGCCGTGGAGTAGGGCATTGATGATGAGGGCGTGGTTCGGCACCATGTGACAATTGCCGCGGTACTTGTCGTAGCCATAGTTGGCGGCAATCAGGTCTCGCGCCTGGCGCCAGTCGACACCGCTGGCGTGCCACTCCCGGACATCAAGGATCAGACGGGCGATGGTCGAATCCCGCGGGATGAAGGAGACCGCGCAATCCAGCAGCCGGTTGAGGTCGGATTCAACGAATGCCTGGGCTTACATCGCGGCGATGACTTGCGCCCCGTATATCTC
>JACCYK010000279.1 GCA_013696525.1 Chloroflexia bacterium | reverse complement strand
GCTAGGTGGCTAATCGGGCACACGCCCCGGAGACGCTGCCCCGCCGAAATCGGAGCGGCGCCGCTGCTGCGACGGCACCGAGCGCGCGCTCGGCGCCGGAACCGCTCGGTGCCGGCGCCGATCCGTTGTGCCCGGCCGCGCGATTACTCGGCCACCGGCGCCGCCTTCACCAGGGTGCCCGGGCCACCGTCGGCCAGGTCCTCATCCGTGAAGCTGTCAGCGGTGCCATCGACCCCGATTGTGAAGGTGAGGCCGCTGCGGACGGTTGCATTCTCGCCCGTGGGCTGCCAACTAAACGTGTCGTGACTGTAGTGGGTCAGGGCGAATTCCCGCGGCTCCGGTCCAATCCGGAAACCCAGTCCATCTCCGGACTCAATGACCTCGACATCGCCGTAGTAGGCATTGCTGAAGGTGCCTAAATACGCGCTCGTCGGCTGGGCGGGAGAGGCGTCGGCTGGCACTGCCTCCCAATCGGTGCCCGTGCCGTAGGTCGGTGCCAGCACCGCCTCGAGCCCGGGGCCGGTGAGCGCGAACCAGTCGCGAGTGGCTTCGCCACGTTGCGCCACGTCGAGCACGTCGAGGCAGAGCGCTTCCACCACCCCAATCGGCATGGCGTTGCTGAGGGCCACAATGCCGAAGTTGGAAGCCGGAAGCAGGTAGTAGGCCGTCCCCGCGCCGAGGGCAAAGGCGCCGGAGTGGCTCCACTGCGGCCTGCCGAAATCGGTGTAGCTCACGCCCGAGCCGAGACCATAGAAACCGGGCCGCTGGTTGGCGGGATCGGTCACTACGGTACTGAACGATTGCGGTGTATGCACCGGAGTCAGCGCGGCGGCCGGGATGAGCTCCTGGCCTTCATAGGTGCCGGCGCCGAAGAGCAGTCGGATCCACTTAGCCAGATCGTTGACCGTGGAGCTGACGCCGCCGGCTGGACTCTGGTTATCTGGATCACGTTGCTGTGGCGTAACCTCCCAGGTGTCGCCAACACGAATGTGCGGGATCGCCCGGTTCGGCTGAGCCATGTAGTCGGAGAAAAGTGAACTGGTGTGGTCCATCCCGAGCGGCTCGTAGAGCCGCTGCCGGGAAAGGTTGGCCCAGGCCACGCCGGTCGCCGTCGCCACTCCCTCCGCCGCCACGGTGAGGCCGTAGTTGGTATACAGGTAGCCGGCGCGGAAGCTGTAAGCCGGCGTTAGATAGCGCAGCCGATGAAAGATATCTACCTGCGAGTACCCCAGATCCTCAAGTAAGTCGCCGGCGTGATCCGGCAGACCACTGCGATGCGAGAAGAGGTCGGTCAGGGTGACATTCTGGGTGGGCCAGGCCTCGGCGAGGGCGAAGCCGGGGGCGATATCCGCCAATCTGCTTCGCCAGGTGATCGATCCATCGCCAACCACGGAGGACACAACGGTGGCCGCCAGCGACTTGGAGACGGAAGCCAATTGGAACACCGTGTCGGCCTCGATCGGCTCGTCCTTGCCAAGCTCGCGGACGCCGAACCCTTCGGCCAACAGCACCTCGTCGTTGTAGACAACGGCGACGGCCAAACCGGGCACCCCGGATTCTTCCAACAGATGTGTCGCGTACTCGCGGACGCGCTCGACAGCCTGGGCCGCTCGTTCGGGGGTCACTTCGCCCTGGACGGTTAGTGGCGGCGCGGAGGCTGATTCCGGCGTGGCTTCCTGGGCGGCAATCCGGCCAGTGGTCGCCGCCGCGGTGGCGACGCCGGCGACGACGCCTGCTCCGGTCTGGAGCAGAGCCTGGCGGCGGTTGAGTCGCCGTCCCGGATTCCCGGGAGCGGCAGTGACGGGGCGCTGCGTCATTTACCTGACCTTTCAACTCTGGACCGCTGAACGAACTCGCCAGCATGTTGCGGCCAAACTGGGCCATATCCCAGGTTGGGATCGGTTCGGACCCACGACGTGATTTGGTAATCCGCCCACGATGATCAGTCCTGGTTTGCCGCCCAGGCGGCTGGGCGCTTCCAGGGGCAGGCGCTGACAACCAACACCTCTGCCTCAGACTCTGACAGGACCGGGCCGGTACGAGACGCAGTATTGCACACCTCGAATGTCGTCGCCGCGGCCAATTCCGTGGAGAGTCGAACCGGGACGACTCACGCCCTGGTGGGACCAATGGTCTGCCGCGCGAGATCAGTTGGGGCTGGGGCCGCGCGGTCCGGCGCTGGCTTCGATGTCGTTGAGCTGTAGGACGTGCGGAGTGCTCCTATAATCGATTCGGTCGAGAGCAGCAGCGTCGCGACGGCCTCGGTCATCGATTGGTGATGGTGGACTGTATGTGGGCGGAACTGGCTCCACCCGTTGGGCCAATCACTAAACCCGACAGACCACCGATTCCCAGCTCTCGCTCGACGTCCACGCAGGATTCAGTTCTAGCTGGCGGAAGCGACGGGGATCGGTCGCGTAGTTACACACTGCCGCCGGGCGCGTTGGTGATTGCCCATGCTCCTGCGCGCTGTCCAACGGGAAAATCTGGCCGGGAGTCAACTCCTCGCGAACGTAAACTCTCGCCCGAGCAGGAGTCGGATATCCAGGCGCTGTCCGGCACGAAAAGTCTACGGTCGCTGGCAACCGAATTCAAAGTGAGCCACGAGACAATTCGGGCCGTATTTTACCGGGAGGCGGAAGAACCATGCGGTTGAGGCTATTGGCGCGGAGACTTTCGAGGGAGGGGCGGTACAGTGTTACAGCTAGCCGCAGCTCCCGACCACCAACCGGTCCCCGTAGCCAATCGCCGGTTCACGACGCACCCCTCTCCGGCGTGGGCCGGGAAGACCCGAAAGACTGGGAATGGAGGTGTGGAGATCATTTGTCCCTTCCCAATGTTAAAACGGGCGCAGCGCGAACGCCCTTGAGAGGCTGACAATAAACTTGGCCGGTGGAACGAGATGGGTCGCGCAATCCCGCAGGGGGCTGCCGGAACAGCTTACGCGCCAGTTATTGTTGCGACAGAATGAGTCAGTCTGCGCACGCAAGGGATGCGTCGCCTAAGACACTGACACCTTGGAGTGGCTCGCACCGCACGCGGACCACGCCGGTTCCGAGAGGCTGGCTGTCTGCGCAAGGGCGGGCCGATCGGACTGCTACAATCCATCATCTTCTTGGTCGCGGCGATCTCCCCACTCGTTTGAGCGACTTGGGAGACGAAGGAGGGTTCAGGTGCTGACCGCGGTACTCTACGGAGTGCTGGCGAGCGCGGGGTTGCTGGTCGGCGCGGTGATCGGGCTCGTCAGCGCCCCCCCGCGGCGGCTAGTCGCCGCGGTGGTCGCCTTCGGCAGCGGCGTGCTGGTTTCGGCGCTGACCTTCGAGCTCATGGAGGAGGCGTTCGCCGCCGGCAGTCAGCTCTTCACCATCGGCGGGTTCCTGCTCGGCGCCGTGCTCTATGTCATCGCCGACATCATCCTCGAACGGCTGGCCGCCCGCTCGCCACGGCGGGCGGGGCGTGACCGGGGGGATGTCGTCGCGGGCGCGCCGCAGATTCCCGTGACCTCTGCGCAGGCC
>JACCYK010000264.1 GCA_013696525.1 Chloroflexia bacterium | reverse complement strand
CGGCGCCTTGGCCTGGACGCTGCCGCTCGGCAGCCGGGCACAGGTGGTGGAAGCGGTCTGGGAACGGATCCAGGAGCCCTGGGACAACCTGGTCGACCAAGTGGACGAGTGGGCCGCCAACCTCGCGGGACCGGGACTGACCGAGGGCGGATCGTACGCCAGCTTCGGCGAGCAGTTTCTGCTGGGCGGGGCGCTCAACCTGTCCGACGACCCCGTCCTGCTGCTGGAGCCCACCGGGCAGCAACACCGGCCAACGTATCTCATCGGTTACCGCTACGACGAGTACACCGGGTCTGGCTGGTCCACCACCGTCGAGGCGACCTTTGATCAACCGGAGGGCGAGGCTCAGTACTCGCCGTTGCTCAGCTTCTCCCGCGGCCAGGGGATGAACTTGACGCCGGCGGTGCTGACCGACCGGTCGCAGGTGGTGGCCAATCTCAGCGTCCTGCAACCGAAGGGCAATCTCCTCTTCACCACCGATACCTATCTCACCAGCGACCGCCAGACCAGCGTTCAGCTTCCCTGGCGGCAAGTGAGCGATCTCTCGTTCGACCTGGCGGCGGATGGAGAGAGCACGGCGGTGGTCCAGAATCGGATCCCGGTTGAGCTGCGGCAGTTCGCGGCCCTCCTGGACCGGGCCGAGTTTCCACCCGGCGCCGCCTCGCCGGCGCCGCTCGATGCCGCCCTCGCCGCCGAGATCGAGACCGCCCGCGTCCGGCTCGCTGAGCAGCGGTTCCTCGACGCGAGCTGGGAAACGGGCGCCGACGGCCGGGCGACGGCGCTCACGGTGACCGGCCAGCTTCCGATCTATGATGACGTGGAAGCCGTCTTTTCGCGCCAACCGGTGACGACCGGCGAGCGGTATCAGGTCACCGGGCTCGCCAGCACCGCGGCGGCCGCCGAGCTGCAACAGGCCGGCACGGATTATCCAGCCTGGGTGACGGACCGCTACCTCCAATTGCCAGGGACGATCACCGACCGGACCCGCGCCCTGGCCCGCGACCTGGCGGTCAATCAAGCGTCGGTGTTTGACACGGCGATGGCCGTGCAGACGCATGTCCGCCAGACCATCGAGTACAACGAAGCGATTAGCGCACCGCCGCGCGATCAAGACGTCGTGGATTATGTCTTGTTCGACAGCCTCGAAGGCTACTGCGAATATTACGCCTCGGCGATGGCGGTCCTGCTCCGGGCCGAGGGGATACCGGCCCGCGTTGTCGGCGGCTACTTTCCCGCTCCCTTCGATGCCGAGGAAGCCGGGTTCCTCTATCGGGAAAAGAACGCCCACCTCTGGGTCGAAGTCTTCTTCCCCGGCTATGGCTGGATCCCTTTTGAGCCGACCGCATCCCAGCAGACGCTCTCCTACGGTGATCTCCAAACGACCGATGTGCCGCCGGTGGCGCCGACCCCCACCCCGCCGCCGGAAGTGCCCCCGGAACCGCTCGCCACGCCGGCCGCAGAGCCAACCCCGGAACCGGAACCGGCCACGGCAACCGTCGACGACGACACTCCGCCGCCGAACCGGCTGCTCGGCCTCGCGGCACTGGCAGCAGCGCTGCTCGTCGTCCTCGCGGCCGTCCTCGGTAGCGTGATCTGGCTCTGGGGCTTTCGCGGCCTCAGCCCGACCGGCAGCTTCTACGCCCGCCTCCTGCGGGTCGGCCGTTGGGGCGGGGTGATCCCCTCGGTCGCGACGACCCCACGCGAATATGCCGACCACCTCGGTCGCGCCATCCCGGCGGCGGGCGGACCGGCGCGGGTGGTAGCCGACCTCTACAATCAGGAGACATTTGCCGGCCGGGCCGCCACCTCGTCGACGATCTCCACCGCCCGCCGGGCCTGGATCCAGTTGCGGCGGGCGGTCGTCCAATCACTCATGCGGCGGCGGTAGGGAGCCCAGAAACGAGGCTGGACGTGATGCCAACGACGCTCCGAGACAGTAGCGGCACGGTCCTCGTTGCCGGCGCCATCAACACCGATCTGGTCGCCCGGTTGCGGCTGGCGCCGGAGGCGGGCGAGACGGTCACCGGCACCGCGTTCGCCATCTTCGGCGGCGGTAAAGGCGCCAACCAGGCGACCGCCGCCGCCCGCGCTGGCGCCCCAACCGCGATCCTGGGCGCCCTCGGCGACGACGACTTCGGCCGCCAGCGCCGGGCCGACCTCGAAGCGGAGGGGGTCGATGTCGCCTCGGTCGCGACCGCCGGCGATGCGGCCTCCGGCGTCGCCCTGATCACGGTCGAGGAGTCAACCGGCCAGAACCGGATCGCCTACGTCCCCGGCGCGACCTTGACGGTAACGCCCGAGCATGCGGCAGCGGCCATCGCTCGGATGCGCCCGGCCGTGCTGCTTACCACCCTGGAGCTTCCGCTGGCGACCCTCACCGTGCTCTACGACGAAGCGCGCCGGGTCGGGGCGATCATCCTCCTCAACGCCACCCCCGAGGCGGCCACCGGGCGCGGGCTTCTCGCCCGGACCGACTTCCTGATCGTGAATGAAAGCGAGGCCGCCGATCTGCTCGAGCAAGAGGTGCAGCCCCAAGATGCGAAGGACTCGGCGCGGTCGCTGCTGGACCTCGGACCACGGGCGGCGGTCATCACCCTCGGCAAGCACGGCGCGGTGATCGCGGATGGCGAATCGGTCACGCACATTCCCGCCCCCGAGGTCAAGGTGGTGGACACCACCGGCGCCGGCGACGCCTTCTGCGGCGCCATGGCCGCCGGCCTCGCCGCCGGCCTCGACCCGGTCGAAGCGGCTCGCATCGGCGTCATCACCGGCTCCCTCGCCGCCACCCGCCACGGCGCCCAACCGTCCATCCCGACCCGCACCGAGGTCGACGCGATGCGCCGGGGCCGTTAGCCGCGTTGCGCGATGGAGATTCCGACTATGGCACACCCGAATCATCCCCACCGATCGCCGGGCGATGGCGGAAAATTTCGAGATCCTGGCCAAGGACTTGGGCGACGTCCGATTCAGACCCGGCTTCCGGACGTCAGGAGTTCGGCGTTTCGCGAAGACGCCCGCCGGCAATCGCTCGCGGTAGCTAACAGCTCGTGGGCCGAGGA
>JACCYK010000241.1 GCA_013696525.1 Chloroflexia bacterium | reverse complement strand
AAGCCGGGTACTCCCCGCGGGAGCGGATGTGGGCGCGGCCGACGCTGGACGTCAACGGCCTCTGGAGCGGGTTCCAGGGCGCGGGCACCAAGACGGTCGAGGAGGCGTTCAAGTCCGGGCGTGAGGCGTTCCTGCGCTGCCTGGATGACCAGCTGCTGGCGCTCCACCGCGAGGACCCGGAGCTGTTCATGTCGCTCTACGTCGACGAGTTCGACGAGCGGCCGGAGCAGGTGAAGGAGGCCTACAACCGGTTCGAGATGCCGCCGTGGGACACCGAGGCCGGGTGGCACGCATGGCGCGCGGCACTGGCGACCCTGGGCGTGACGGTGACCGTCAACCTGGAAAAGTCGGACTCGCCGCGATGGGAGGCGATCATGCGGCTGCCAGGCGGCGAGATTGAGGCAACTTGTGACCGCACTCACCGGAATGGAGGTCGGTGGTGCTGGTGGTGAGGTCGATCTGGCAGGCGGCCAGGCCCTTGGAGGAGACGGTCAGGGAGGGCGTGTCCGGCCCTTCCATGCCGCCATCGACCGAGAGGACGACGTCGGCCGCCAGCAGCTCCCGCTTGGCGTCAAGCAGTGGCGCCAGGTTGGGACTGCCGATCTCCTCCTCGCCCTCGAAGAGGAAGGCCATGTTCAGCGGCGGCTCTCCCGCGGTCCGCTGGAAGGCGGCGACGGTGTTGACGATCGCCAGCAGGTTGGCCTTCATATCGGCGGCGCCGCGGGCATAGAGGTCGCCGTCGCGGATTTCCGGCGCGAAGGGCGGCGACTCCCAGAGATCGAGCGGATCAGCCGGCTGGACATCGAAATGGCCGTAGACGAGGACGGTCGGCGGGCGGTCGTCGACCTGCCAGCGGCCGAGCACCGAGGGCCAGCCCGCGGTCGGCGCGATCTCGACCTCCGGCACCCCGGCCCGGGTCAGGGCGGCGGCGACAAACTCGGCGGTGCGCGCGATGTCCGCCGCGTGCTCCGGCAGGGCGCTGATGCTGGGCAGGCGGAGCAACTCCAGCAGCTCGGCCAGATGCGCCGCTTCCTGGCTCGCCAACTCGTGTTCGATCGTGTCGCTCATCGGAACGGATCTCCTGGTGGATCGTTGCATCCTGACGTGGCCGGCCGCCAGCGTGGCCGCTACTCCCGCATCGTACCAGGGATGGTTAGGGCGTGGTCAGCGCGATGGTTGGGCGGGAGCCGTTTGGTTCGGGATCACCGCTGAAGCTGGCGAGGGCGTGGTCGAGCCAGGCCAGGTAGGACGATTCTCGTTCGATCCCGTTGCCGAGGACCAGTTGCCAAAGCTGGAGTCGTTTGCCGCTGCCGAGGGTCGGTAGTTGGGCTTGAATCCGCCGGTAGTTGTCCAGCCGGGCCTGGTGCTCGGCGCGGGTGGCCGCCAGGAGCCGGGCAATGTCGTCGTCGGCGATGTCCGCCGCGCAGAAGAGCTGGACCAACAGGGGATCGCGCACGGTCGGCAGGGCGGCGGGGGTGGTCAGCCAGTGGGTCAGCTCGGCGCGACCGTCGGCAGTCAGTGAGTAGACCTTGCGGTTGGGGCGGTCGCCGCCGGCCTCGACCGTGAACGAGGCCCAGTCGTGCTCAACCAGCCGCTCAAGGGCGCGGTAGATCTGCGCCTGGTCGGCGGGCCAGAAGAAGCGCATCGAGCGGTCGAACCAATCGCGTTTGAGATCGTAGCCGGTCATGGCCCGGTAGTTCAGCAGACCGAGAATCGCGTGCGGTAGTGACACTGGTGGGCGCTCCCTCTTGACGGTGCTGGTGACAGCGGATACACTGCGAATGCATATATATGATAACACATATATATGCTTCAACAATTTTGGGCCGGGACTGGCGCGGGGCTCGTTGGCCCGCCGCGCGATCCATGATCCCGGCCGCGTTACCCGGCTTCCCTTCACTTGGAGGAGCTGGTCGGGCAAGGAGGACGAAACGATGTCTGCCGCCTCGCGCCGGTTAGCCGGAATCTTGCTCGTGCTCTACCCGACCGCGGTCTTCGGGGGCGTCAGCTTGCTCAACATGCTGGTCAACCCCGGCTCCGGTTATGCCGAGAATGCTTTTCGCCAGGATTTATGGCGGGCCGGGCATGCCCACGCCGCGGTCTTGTTGCTCCTCTCGTTGGTGGTCCTGCGGTACGTGGATGAGGCCAATCTTTCCACCGGCTGGAAATCGTTGGCCCGGCACGCGGTGCCGCTGGCGGCCATCTTACTGCCGGTGGCGTTCTTCCTCTCGGTGCTGCCGGCCGACGCCACCGAGCCGAACGGGCTCATTTACCTCGCCTACGTGGGCGCCGTCTCGCTAATTGCCGGCCTGCTGACGCTGGGGGTTGGCCTGTTGCGCGGTCAGCCGCCCGCCTCGCCGGCGCCGGCGGATTCGTCCCCCGCGCGTCTGTAGGTCCGCTCGGTCCGCCGTCCCCGAGTTCGCGTGTATTCCTGAAGGAGAGTTTGCGATGTCGCGCCGTATTCTGATTATGGCCGTGGCGGTTCTCATCGCCTTCGCTGGTGGGTTGGGGCTTGAAGCCGATCGGACTATCCTGGCCCAAGACGCTACCCCGGCGGCCGAGCCGGTGGTCGTTATCGTCGATGCGATGCCCGAGTATTTGGCGGTCGAGATCGTGCCAAACGTCGTCGCCGCGCCGGCCGTGATGGAACTGGTGCGCGTCACGTTGGCGCCGGGGGCGGTTCTCGCCTTTCCCGAGCGGCGGGATTCCGAGCCAATGATTCTGGTTGAGGCGGGAACGATGACCGCCCGCATCGACGCTCCCCTCACGATCAACCGCGAGCGGCCCGGGGGCGAGCGCGAGGAGATTGCCGCCGGCATCGAGTTTATCGCGAACATGGGGGACTTCTTTGTCGGTCCGGCAACGGGTGCGGTCGAGGCGCGCAATGAGGGCACGGCGCCGCTGGCGCTGCTCGTCTTTCAGATCAACCCCGTGTCCGAGGGGACGCCGGCCGCTGGGCAACCGCCGGCGGGGGTCGAGTCCGACATCTTGGCGATGGCGGTCACGGACGCGATTCCCCCGGCGCCGGCCTTGCTCGAAATGATCCGGTTCACGTTTGCCCCGGGCGGGTACGTCGAGCTGCCGGAGACTAGTCCCGCCACGGCCCTCATCCACGTCGAATCCGGGGAGATGGCGGTCACCATGGGCGCCGCCGCGGTGGTGGAGCGGAGCGCGCCGGGCGCCGCCGAGCCGGAGCGCGACGAGTATGCCGCCGGCACCGAGTTCATGGTAGCGGCCGGCCAGTCGATGATCGGACAACCGTATGCCGCGGTCGATGCCCGTAACGACGGCGATGAGCCGTTGGTCATCTTCATGGCGGTGATTCAACCCGCTCCGGCGCCGTAGCCG
>JACCYK010000210.1 GCA_013696525.1 Chloroflexia bacterium | reverse complement strand
CGCCTGCGCCATCGCCAGCCTCGATGACTGGCAGCGGGATCTGTACGACACCGACACGCTGCCCGTCACCACCGTGGTCGCCCAAGTGCATCGGAGCGCCGATCGCTGGTACGTCCAGGATGCGTTCGCCGTGGTTCCGGATTGAGCGGCGCCTCGCCGTATAGACACCATCGCGCGAAGTTCGGATGGTGCATCGTACGCCAAGGAACGGCCGGGAAACGAACGACGAATCGTCCACCACCCGGCCGTTACCGAATGAGCAAGGCTCGATGCGTTAGTCGCCCGGCTCTGCGGCCAACGTTGGCCGCGGATCGGCCGTCGCGGGCGTCCGTCTCGTCTCGCGGGCGCCGACGACTTGCTTGTCCTCGATCAGGAACCAGGAGAGGACGGCGGCGGCGGCCAGGACGATGCTGGAGATGATGAACGACCAGTGCATGCCGGCCACGAACGCCTCCGAGCTGGCCTGCCGGATCGTGGTCAAGACGCCGCTGCCCTGCAACTGGGCCAGGACGCCGGCCGGCAGATCGGCGTAGAGGCGCGGGTCCTCGACCACCCAGCCGGCGGCATTCATCCCCTCACCAACGAAGTCGATCAACCCGCCCAGCGGCGACCCGGTCGCCTCGCTCACCGCGCGCACCTGCGCCACGCTGGCATCGGCGGCAAATTGATCCTGGTAGGTCCGGTTCATCACCGAGCCGAGCAACGCGATGCCAAAGGCGAAGCCGGTCTCGCGGGTCGCGCCATTGACGGCGGAAGCAACGCCGCTCTTCTCGGTCGGCACGCTGTTCAAGACCGAGGTCGTGATCGGCGCGAACACCAGCGAGCTGCCGAACCCCATCACGACCATCGCCGGGATGATGTCGACAAAGCTGGCGGTGGGGCTGGCGCGCAGGAAGAGCAAGGCGGCGCCGGCGACGATCAGCATCCCGACCGAGATCAAGCGCCGCGGCCCGACCCGATTGACCAGCGAGCCGAC
The DNA here is from genome assembly GCA_013696525.1 of Chloroflexia bacterium. GTDB lineage: Bacteria > Chloroflexota > Chloroflexia > Thermomicrobiales > UBA6265 > JACCYK01. The sequence continues at coordinate 1,776 of JACCYK010000210.1, read as the reverse complement.
GATCGGGGTGACGATCATCTGGGTGATGACCATCGGCAGCAAGGTCAGCCCGGTCCGGATCGGGGACATGCCGTGCACGTTCTGCATGTAGAGCGTCAACGAGAAAGCCAGCCCGGCGATCATGAACGAGATGAAGAAAGAATCGATGTTGGCGCCGCTGAAGGTGAGGGAGCGGAAGAAGCTGAGCGGCACCATCGGCCGGGCCGTCCGGCTCTCAACCCAGATGAAGGCGGCGAACAGCACCGCCGAGATCGCGAACGTGCCGAGCACAAACGGACTGCCCCAGCCCCGCTCCCCGGCCTCGATCAGGCCCCAGGTCAGCGAGCCGATGGCGCCGGTGACCAGCAAGGTGCCGGGGACATCGGTCGCCACCGTGCCCGAGGTATCGCGCGACTCCTGGACCGCGGACGAGGCGATGAGGTAGGCCACGACCACGATCGGAATGTTGATCAGGAAAACCCAGTTCCAGGTGAAGTACTGGACCACCACGCCGCCGATGATCGGGCCGAAGGCCAGCCCGGAGACCGAGATCGCGGACCAGATGCCGATCGCCCGGCCTCGCTCTTCCGGCGGGAAGGCGGCGGAGACCAACGACAGTGAGAGCGGCAGGATGAACGCGGCCGCTAATCCCTGCACCGCCCGCGCCGCGATCAGCATCTCGACGCTTTGCGAGAAGGCCACCGCCGCCGAGGTTAGGCCGAAGAGCATGATCCCGATCAGAAACCAGCGCTTGCGGCCGAAGCGATCGCCCAGGCCGCCGGCGGTGATTTGCAACGAGGCGAAGACCAGGGTGTAGGCCGAGACGATCCACTGCAAGGCGGAGGTCGAGGCCGCGAACTCGCGGGAGATGGTCGGCATCGCCACGTTGACCACGAGGTTATCGAGCATCACCATGAAGAGGACGGTGCAGGCCGAGGCCAGCGTGAACCACTTGGTGTTGGCGTCGGTGAGACGACTGGAAACGAGATGCTGAGGACCACGCACCGAAGAACCCTCCTGCCCAATGCTGGTTCACGGACGCCCCTGCGCCCGTGACGGCGAGGTCGAGCATATCGAGAAAATGTTACAAATTTCACAATGAAGTGTGGCATTGTGGTATTCGGACGACACGGTTGTGGCGCGCTGGACGACAAGTCCGCGCCCCGTTCCGCGATGCCTGAGCGATTCGCCTGAACGTGACGGCCCGAGACTTGCCTAAAGGCGCGGTTCGTCCAGCCAGTATTCCAACTGGATATGGTCGGGATCACGGAACGCCATGTACCAGTTGCCGGTCGGGGCGAATTGCTCGACGCCGTTGGTCTCGACCCCCGCGGCGAGGAGCTTGGCGGCGAGCGCATCCAACGCCTCGCGCCTCGGCGCGGTGAACGACAGGTGATCGAGCCCGATCCGGTGCTCGCTGAAGCGATCGCCGGCCAGAGGCTGCCGCGAACCGAAAAAGAAGATCAACACCTCGCCCGTGGTGAAGAAAAACCCGCCGCCGGGGATGTCGTCCATGTCGGTGATCGGGAACCCGAGCAAATCCCCATAGAAGGCGCGGGATCGGGCCGTGTCACCCACGGTCATCACCACATGATGCAAGCCAGACGTTTCCATGCCGCGGTCCCTTTCTCGGCCATCTCGCGCGCTATCGACGGCGCGGCCCCAAGCACGGTATCGTCCGCGTGACGAGCCGTTCGATCATGTCCGGCCACTCCAGATCCATCGTAACGGTCCAAGCGGACAGGATCGGTCCGCATCGTTATCTACTTTCAGGAGGCAGTCGCGCCGTGCGTGTGA
>JACCYK010000208.1 GCA_013696525.1 Chloroflexia bacterium | reverse complement strand
GGTCGCGCTTGGCGCTCGGGGGCCGCCGGGCGCCAAGCGTGCGGCTCGTCCCTCGTCTGCTCGCCTGACAGCGTCCGCCGGCGCCGGGTCGAATCCCACCCAAGGTGCCGGCCGACCGGTGTACTGGTGCCGCGGCAACCAGGATTGGCCACGAAAGTAAAGCGGGCGCGCGCGTACGAATCTCGTCGCTTCCGCCAACTGAAGCCGAGCCCCGATGATGTCGGGGCGACCCTGGCAGGGTCACACCGTGCAATTTCCTCGCGTGCAATCCTTACCGATGACAAGAGCGTGAGGCTAGATCCGCGGCGATCGCTGGTTGACGGGATTCAGGTGCGGAACATGATGCGGCAAGCGCTCAGTTCCCCACTACTGGTGGATCGACCGCGGTTCGCCTGACCCCGCTCGCGCCGCTTGCGGCTTCGACGGTGTTAGCCGGATGGGGCTTGCGGGGATAGGTCGATGCGGGCGCGGTGTCACGAGGCTTCGAGCAGCCCGTCGCGGATGGCGACGACCGCCGCGGCCGTCCGCGTGTTGACACCGAGTTTGTTGAAGACGTTGGTGAGATGCCAGGCGACGGTCCGCTCGCCGATGAACAGGGTGCCGGCGATCTCCCGGTCGGGGTGCCCTTCGGCGACCAAGCGGAGGACGTCCCGCTCCCGGCGCGAGAGCGTGGCCGGCCGGCGCGCGGAGCCAACGAGCCTGGCGGCGCCGAAAGCGACCGCGGCAACGTCCGGCGAGTCGTTGACCGCCTCGCCGATTGCCAGGTCGCCGGGAGAAACCGGCACCAGTGCTTCGGCCGTCACGGCGGCTTCGTCGCCCGCCGTGTTGAGCGCGATGCCAAGGCCGTCCGCCCACGCCGCGCCGAACGCCGCTTCGCCGAGGGCGCTCCGCACGGTGGTGACCGCGCGCTCCACGCCCGGACGGCCCAATGGTGTCGGCGGAGCGCCCATCGCGGCGCGGGCGCCATCGGCGGCGGCGAGGAGACGGGCGGCCCGCGGCGGATCCTCGGACGCGACGCTGCCGGCCAGGCCCTCCAACGCTTCGGCCATCCCCCGGCGGTCCCCGAGCTCGCGCCGCAGGGCAAGCGCCTCTGCGAAATAATACGCGGCCTCTGTCGAGTTCCCTTCGTGCTGGACCAGCCTCCCGAGATTGATGAGGGCCCAAGCGATCCCCCGCCGTTCGCGTATTGCCCGCGTCAACGCCAGGCTCTGCCCGAACAGCCGGTGCGCGGTGGCTGTATCTCCTTCTCCCGCGGCTGCCTCGCCCATATGGTTGAAGGTATAGGAGACCATGCGGACATCGCCTACCACCATCTGGATCGCCAAGGCCTCGTCCAAGCAGCGTTTGGCCTCGGCATAGCGTCGTTTGGCAACGGCGATTCCACCGAGAACGCTAAGGGCCATCGCCATGCCGGGGGAGTTCGCGGCGGCCCGCTGGACCGCCACCGCTTCCTCGACGAACTGCCGCGCTTCCGTCAAGTCACCCTGGCAGGTGGCCGTCAACGCCAGGTTGACAAGCGGCCTTGCCCGGTCCGAATGGCCATGCCCACGCCAATGGTCCAGCGCTTCCTCGTATCTGGCTCGAGCCGCCGGGAAGTCGCTGCGGTCGTAGAAGAGGTTGCCCAGGATGAGGAGGGCCCGCGCCCGCACCTCCGGCCGGATCTGACCGGCGCCGGTAGAAGTCGGCTTCAGCGCCAGCGCACGCTCCAGCCACGCTCGCTCGTCGAGCGAGTGGCCCCGCACACCCCAGAAGCGTCCGAGGCCACTCGCCATCCGGAGCGCGGGCGTCGCCTCACCTCGGCCCACCGACCACAGCGCCGCGGCCCGAAGGTTGCCCCGCTCGGTCTCCAGCCGATCCAGCCACTCCTCTTGGTCCGGACCCAACAGCGCCGGCTCGGCCGTCTCCGCCAGCTCCACGCACCAGGCAGCATGGGCCGCCCGCACCGCCGCCTCTTCTCCGCTCGCCGCCAGCCGTTCGAATCCATACTCCCTGATCGTCTCCAACATCCCAAACCGAGGCCCCGCCACGGCCCCGGCCGGTCCCCGGTCCCGCCAGACGAGACTGTGATCGAGCAATCCCGCGAGACTAGCGAAGACCGATCGGTCCGGGCAACAACCCAGTCTTTCATGGGCACATAGGGTCTCGGCCGCCTCCAAGGTCCAGCCGTCGACGAAGACCGCCAGCCGGCGGAAGAGCATCTGCCCTGACACGTCCAGCAGATCGTAGCTCCAGGCGATGGCGTCCCGCAGTGTCTGCTGCCGGGCCGGGAGATCTCGGGCACCATTCGTCAGCAGCCCTAATCGGCGCTCCAAACGGGTCAACAGAACCGGCGGGTCGAGGAGCTTCACCCGCGGTGCGGCCAGCTCGATCGCCAGCGGCAGTCCGTCGAGTCGCCGGCAGATCTCGACGACCGCCGCCACATTCATCTCCGTCAGCAAGAACTCGTCCTGGACCGCCCGCGCCCGTTCGACGAATATGGCCACCGCTGGCGAGCTGGCCAGGTCAGGTAGGGTGAGCGGCCGCGTTGGATCCGGTAGCGCCAGCGGCGGCACCGCGAGCTCCCACTCGCCTGTCAAGCGTAGCGGCGCCCGGCTGGTAGCGAGGATCTTGAGGTCGGGGCAGGTCGCCAGCAGGGTCCCGACCCCCGGCGCGGCGGCGAGCAGGTGCTCGAAGTTGTCCAGCAGTAGCAAGAAGTGCCGGCCGCGGAGATGACGAATCGTCGCCGCCAGTGGCTCGTCCCCCGGCCCCTGGACGCCGACGGCCCGGGCGATGGCAAGCGCCACAAGTGACGGGTCGGTAACGGTGGCGAGGGCGACGAAGCCGACGCCATCCGCGAAATCCTCCGCCAGGACGGAAGCGACGGCGAGCGCCAAGCGCGTCTTACCGACCCCGCCGGGGCCGGTCAAGGTCAGCAACCGGATGTCGGCGCGGTGCAGCAGATCCCCGGCCAACGCCACCACCGCCTCCCGGCCGAGCAGCGCCGTCGGTGGGATGGGCAGGCTGGGCGGGTAGAGAGTCGGCATCCCCATGCTCCACACGCGTCGTACGATCCACATAATCTTGCACATCTGGCAAGACGAGCACCGCCGTCGTCCTGGTCGAGCCACACGCGTCGTACGATCCACTTAATCTTGCACACCCAACAACGCTGGCGTCAACGCTAGGGGAGCGCCGGCTGCTCCGTCAACGCCGGTCGGACCGGGTCCGGGCGTCGGTCCTTGTCTTGCTCTGGCCACGCGCTTGCCGTCGCACGGCCGCTCGGCGGCGGTGCCCACGAGACAAACCATGTCCGGTGCAGCGCGGCGTCAACCCAACTCTTCGACCGTTCCAGGGAACCATCGAGAAAACAAGGCAGCTCTGGACGCCGGTACCGCGTCCGAAAAAACCCCGTAATTCGTCCGGTGTCCCCCCCTGCCGAATCGAATAGGTTTATGACGTGCCGATCGTCGCGGTCGCGAGGCTTTCGCACGCGGCGACGGATGGCGTTGCACCAACCGCGGACACGAGCGAAAAGGAGAATGGTATGCACAAGGACCGGTTCGATGCGTTGGCGACGGGGTTCGCCGCTACCCGGCGCGGGGCGCTGCGGTTTATGGCCGGCGGGGCGATGACGGCGGTCCTCGCCCAAATCGGCCTTGGCGAAGCGGCCGCCGCCTGTAAGAAGAACGGCGCCAAATGCGAGAAGAAGAAGGATCACCAGTGCTGCTCGGGGACCTGCCGCAACAAGGGGACCAAGGCGAACAAGAACTTCCGCTGCGTGAAGCTCGAAAGTGCCCTCGGCTGCACCAACGAGAAGAAGAACGACCTCTGTCAAGGGAACAACGTCAACTGCCCGAAAGGGGGGGTTGACACCCTCTGCTTTGTGGACGAGAAGGGGCGGCCGGGGTGCGCCGACACCGGGGAGTCCCTGTGCTTTGATTGCGCTGACGACGCGGACTGCGTGGCCGAAACCCTCGAACCTGAAGCGAAGTGCGTAAAGGGGTGCGCCGCCTGCGTCAACGATAACTCCCGATTCTGCGCGGTGCCGGCGGTGCCGAACTAAGGGTTGGCGGTGCCCTGCCCGAATAGGTGGGGCACTTGTCACCAGCCCTTCCACTCGCGGTGGCCATTGCCCCTGTCCTTCCTCGGAAGGACAGGGGCAATGGCCAAGTTGACGCCATCTGAACGGCTCAGTGGCGACGAGGTCTGCGCTCGTGGCGGCGTCAACGCTTCGCTCCTCAACGAGCGCAACGATACAATCGACTCGCGATTGAATGAACATCGGCGACAGGGACGACGGCCGTGAGCCCGTCCATGACAACTCAACAAATCCCACACCCGCGGCGCCATGTTCGTCAGTTGTGAGGTCCTACACTCCCACAACGGCTTCGGCCTAGGTCCTACCGATGATCTAGAATAAGACCCGACTCGAACCGTCGGCCCCCGCCGACGTACGGCAGCGCCACCGCCACGACACCGGCCGATGTCGTGAGGTCGCTCGACCGAACCCGGTCGCTGTCTCCGATCGTTGACATCCCGTCCTGATTGACTGGACGGGGAAGCACCTTAACGAACCGTGATGAATTGATCGGTACGACGCGTGTCTTCAGCGCCGATCAGGTCCGCGCCGCCGCCTTTCCGGCTCGGTAGGCTTCCCACTCCCGTATCGGATTCCGCTTGCCCGAACCGAAGCCATGGGCGTCGAGCATCTTAGCAACGCTGCCGTACACTACCGTGATGACCGCCGCCTCCGCCCGCTTGTCATGGCCTTGATTGAAGTTGGCAAAGTCCGGAACTTTCTCACCGCGGCCGCACCAACCCTCACCTGTCGGCGCCTCTTAGTTTCATTGAGCATGCCGCTCGCTCCGTCCTTGAACTGTCAAGATCCATCACTATGGCTGACGACCGCGGGCCACCGGCGATCAGCTAGGCCAGTTCCCACCGTCCACGTTGAAGGTCTGCTGGGTGACGTAGTCGGATTCGGCGGCGGCGAGGAAGATCGCCACGCCGGTGATGTCCTCTGGTTGTTGGATGCGCCCCAGCGGAATCGTGGCGACCGCCCGGCGCCTGGGCTCACCGACCGGCAGCTCCAGCAGCTCCGCGAGCCGGCGATCGACCTTGCTCCCAGGCTGGGGTGTCCACCACTCCGGGCGCGATCGCGTTGACGTTGATCTTGTGCTCGGCGAGCGCCAGCGCCATCGACTGGGTCATGCTGATGACGGCGGCCTTACTGGCGCAATAGGTCAGGACCAACCCCTCGCCCCGCCGTCCGGCCTGAGACGCCAGGTTGATGATCTTGCCGCCCCGGCCTTGGGCGATCATTTGCCGGGCGGCGGCTTGCGAGCCCCAGAGCAGCCCCTTGCAGTTAATGTCGAAGGCGTGGTCCCAATCGACTTCGGTGATCTCCAGGAAGGGCTGGATCGTGATCACCCCCGCGTTGTTGACCAGAATGTCGACCCCGCCGAAGGTAGCGACCGCGTGATCGACGACGGCCTGAGCCCGCTCCCGGTCGCGGACATCGAGGGCGAAGGCCGAAGCGCATCGTTCAGCGGCCGCGCTTCCGTTCAGTTCCTCGGCAACGGCGTCGGCACCCTCTCGGTTGAGGTCCGCGATCACCACGGAGGCTCCTTCCCGGACGTAGGCCCGCGCCATCGCCTTGCCCATGCCGGATGCCGCTCCGGTGACGATCGCGACTTTCCCTGCGAGGCGCATCGCTTCCTCCTTCAGACTCATGGTGGCAGCCCACGCGGTCAGATCCGGTAGCGGGCAATCGTGTCGGGATTGAGCGTGACGCCGAGGCCCGGACCATCGGGCAGCGCCACCGTGCCGTCGGCCGCGATCGTGATCGGTTCGATGAAGAGCTCGTCACGCAGCGGGTTCGGGTTTTGGTCGAATTCGAGCAGGCTCCCGTTCGGGATGCTGGCGATCAAGTGCATATTGGCAACCAGGGCCACCCCCGAGGAGAAGACATGGGGGATGATTGGTCGCCGGTACGCCTGGGCCAGCGCCGCGATCCGGCGCGTCTCGGAGATGCCGCCGGACCAGATCACGTCCGGTTGCACGATGTCGACCGCCCCGGAGGCGATCAGCTGGCGAAACCCGCCCAGGCTGCTTTCCGTCTCGTAGCCCGCCACCGGTGTCGCTAACTGCCGCGCGACTTGGGCGCTGCCGGCGTAATCGTCCGTCGCCACCGGCTCTTCGAGCCAGGCGATCTTCACAGATTCAACCTGGCGCATGAAAGAGAGAGCGACCGAAGGGTTCCAGGCATTGTTGGCGTCGATCGCGAGGCCGATCCCATCCCCGATGGCGCCACGGGCGGCCCTCACCCGCGCCACGTCTTCGTCCAGCGAAGCGGTCGCGTACTCGGGCGCCCACATGTTCTCCAGCGGGTTGAGCACGACCTCGGGATTGCGTCCGACCTTGATCTTCACATGGCGGAAGCCCCGTGCCACGTACTCGCGAACTTCCTCTGCCAACTCCTCTGGACCCTTGTTTGCGGCATAGAATCCAGCCGAGGCGTAGGCGACGAGCCGGTCCCGGTAGCCTCCCAAGAGCTGATAGAGCGGCGTCTTGGTCGCCTGACCGATCACATCCCAAAGCGCGATGTCAATCCCGCTCAGCGCCATCTGCAGCAGTCCCTTTTGACCCCGCTGGTGGGTGCGATGCGCCATCCGGGCCCAGGCACGCTCGACCATGAAGGGGCTTTCGCCAATGACGATGGGAGCCAGGTCATCCAAAACCACGCGCTCGATCGAGGTGAGGGCGCCGCCGTACGCCGCCGACTCGCCAATGCCGATCAGGCCAGTATCCGTGTGGACCTGGACGAGGATGGCTGTCCGCTCCGGCATGAAATGGATGGCGTCGGCCATCGCGATCGGGGGCTGATACCGGAGCCGGATCGTGGTGACGTCGGTTATCCTCACCGAGGACGCTCCTCATCGATTCACCCAGCACGGGCACAGCAGCCTGGTCCAGGCATTGTACGTCGTTCGGACCGGGTGGGGCTGAGGACTGTGACCTCGATGAATTGGGCGATCCGCGACCCTCGCCCCCTCGCTGTTCCTGATTGACAGGGCCAAACAAGAGTCTCACAATGTCGGTACTCTGCCAAAGGCACCGCATATGAGTTGCTAATGGGAGAAGTCGTGGCTGGCGATTGCCCGCTGGGCGGTTGCCGCAGCGAGCACCATGAGGTGTCGAGGGCGACATCTCGGAACCGGATCGCGTCGTCACCAGTTCGTCACGTTCGTACGAAGGAGGAACGCGATGCTTAAGGTTTGGACTCGACGAGGCGTCATCAAGGTCGGCGCGGCGGGCGTCGGCGCCGTCACGCTCGGGGTGCGGATGCCCCGGATCGCGGGCGCGGCGCCGCCGCCGCTCGAAGTGAAGGACTCGTACGTCATCGGCTATCCCCAGACCGACGAGAACAATCCCTGGCGGATCGCCCAAACCAATAGCGTCCGCGACGAGATCGAGGCCCGCGGCTGGACCGTGGAGTATCGAAACGCCCAGGAATCGACCCAGCAGCAGCTCGCCGACGTCGCCTCACTGATCGCGGTCGGGGTCGATGCCATCTTCCTCCCCCCGCGAGAGGAGACGCCGCTGGCGCAGGCCGTGCTGCAAGCCTTCGAGGCCGGTATCCCCGTCTTCTGCTTGGACCGCAACGTCGACCAGAGCATCGTCCAAGCCGGCAATCAATACGTCTGCTTCATCGGCTCGGACTTCTACCAGGAAGGCGCCCGGGCCGCCCAGTGGCTCGCCAGCACCATGAACGGTGAGGCGCAAATCATCGAGCTGTTCGGGACGACCGGGGCGACCGCCGCCATCGATCGCAACCGTGGCTTCGTTGACTATCTCGCGGGCTCCTACACGCCGGACCATCCCGACTCCCCGACCGCGGCCACCCCGGCGCCGGCGCCGGCCGACGGCTTCCCGGGCATGGAGATCGTGGCCAGCCAGACGGGCGAGTTCACCCGCGAAGGCGGCCGCCAAGTCTTCGAGACGTTGTATCAGGCGAACCCGGAAGCCAACGCCGTCTACGCCCACAATGACGAGATGGCCCTGGGCGCGATCATCGCCCTGGAAGCGCAGGGCGTGGTCCCCGGCGAGGATGTGATCCTCGTCTCGGTGGACGGCAGCCGCGATGCCCTCCAGGCCATCATCGACGGCACGCTGGGCGCGACCGTCGAGTGCAGCCCGTTCTTCGGCCCGATCGCCTGTGACACGCTGGAAGCCTACGCCGCCGGCGAGGAGATCCCACCGCAGATCATCAACGAAGACCGCTTCTTCGATCCGAGCAACGCCGAGGAGTTCATTGACGAGGCGTATTAGCCGCTTCGTTTCCCCATGACGAGCAACGTGACCGGTGCTGGCTCTCCACCGCCAGCACCGGTCCGTGTTGGTTGTCGCTGAGCCGAGCCTGGCAATGACGCAAGAGGGTCCGGTGATGGCGACTCGTGCCCTGCCAGAGACCAACGCGGCGGACGGCGCGCGACCGCTGCTGCTCGCCATGGATGGCATTACGAAGACCTTTCCGGGGGTCGTCGCTCTGAGCGGCGCCTCGTTACGGGTCGGTCGCGGTGAAGTCCATGCGCTCGTCGGTCAGAACGGCGCCGGCAAGAGCACGCTGGTCCGCATCCTGACCGGCGCCCACCGTCGCGACAGCGGTGAGGTCGTCTTCGCCGGGCAACCGGTAGACTTCCGCTCGCCACAGGCTGCCCAACGGGCCGGCGTCAGCACCATCTACCAAGAGATCAACCTTGTGCCATATCGCTCCATCGCCGAGAACATCTTTCTTGGCCGGGAGCCACGCCGGTTCGGCCTGCTCGATTGGCGGGCGATGAACCGGAACGCGCGAGACCTGCTACGACGCTTGGACATCTCGCTCGATGTCACCCGCCCTCTCTACGAGCTGAACGTCGCGCTGCAGCAAATGGTGGCCTTGGCTCGTGCCCTCTCGTTCGAGAGTAAGCTCGTGGTGCTGGACGAGCCAACCTCTTCGCTCGATGAACGCGAAGTCCAAACCCTGTTCGCGGTCATCCGCGGGTTGAAGCAAAACGGGGTCTCGGTCCTCTTCATCACCCACCGCCTGGATGAGCTGTACGCCGTCTGCGACCGGGTGACGATCATGCGGGATGGCCAGACCGTGGCGGAGCGGGCGATCCCAACGATCCAGAAGTTGGAGCTCGTCGCCACCATGCTTGGCAAGGAGCTTGGCGAAGTCCGCCAAGAGGGCCAGACCGGATTCGACCAGGCACGACGAACAGCCCGGCGCACCGGTCCGCCAATGCTCGAAGCACGGAACCTACGACGTGAGCCCGCGCTACGCGGAGCGAGCCTGTCGTTGCGCGCGGGCGAGACGATCGGCCTGGCCGGGTTGCTCGGCTCCGGTCGGACCGAGGTTGCCCGGGCGATCTTCGCGGCCGACCGGCTGGACGGCGGCGAGGTGGAGTTTGGCGGCGGCCCGGCCCGCTTTCACGGCCCCGCCCACGCGATCCGGGCCGGGATCGGGCTCTGCGGCGAAGACCGGAAGGCCGAGGGCATCATCCCCTACCTGTCGGTGCGCGAGAACCTGACGCTGGCCGCGTTGCCGACCCTCACCACTGCCGGAATTGTCGACAGGAAGCGGCAGCGGGCGATCGTCGATCGCTTCATCACCCGCTTGGGGATCAAGGCGTCGAGCCCGGAGCAGCCGGTGCGCGAGCTGTCCGGGGGGAACCAACAAAAGGTACTCCTGGCGCGGTGGCTCTGTCTCCATCCGAAATTGCTCATTTTGGATGAGCCGACTCGCGGCATCGACGTTGGGGCGAAGGCCGAGATCCAGGCGTTGATCGATGAGCTGGCGGGGCAGGGTTTGAGCGTGCTGATGATCTCGTCCGAGCTGGAGGAAATTCTCGAAGGAGCGGACCGGGTCGCCGTCATGCGCGACGGCGAGACCGTTGCCATCTTGGATCATGCCGAGGTGAGCCAAGACAGGTTGCTCAGCCTGATGGCGCACGGTCACGAGGATGACGCCGCCCTCGCCAACAGCGGCCCGCCGATCGCCAACGACGTGGCCCCCGACCGCGGAGACCAGCGTGGCGGGCGGTGAGCCGGTGCGGCCGGGCCGGACGGCGACGAATCCAGCCCCGCGGTTTGCCTGGACCCGCCATCGCGCGCTGGACCTGATGCAGACGTATGCCGGCGCGATCGCGCTCGTCCTCCTGATCTTGTACAACGTGATCTTCAACGCCAGCGCGTTCCTCACGGTCAATGCCATCCGGGTCAATCTGACCCAGGTCGCCGAGATTGTGATCGTCGCGGTCGGGATGACGCTGGTGATCGCTACCGGCGGCATCGACCTCTCGGTGGGGTCGATGATGGCGATCGCCGGCGTGGTCGCGGCGACGATCCTGCTCAGCGACGTTGCGCCGTGGAACGTCCCCTATCTCGGCGGTGCGCTCGCGTATGTCGTGCCAATCCTCGTGGTCGCCGTCTTCGGCGCGGCGAATGCGTTCCTGATCGCGAACATGCGGATCCAGCCGATCATTGCCACCCTCATCCTGTTTATCTCGGGCCGCGGTATCGCCCAGGTCATCGTTGGCGGACGCCTGCAGAGCTTCCGCGAGCCCGAGTGGCAGGTGATCGGCCAGGGCCGGGTGCTCGGCATTCCGGTGCAAGCGATCATCATGATCGTCATCGTGGCCGTCGCCGCCTGGGTGCTGGCACGCACCGCGTTCGGCCGCTACGTCCTCGCCGTCGGCGGCAACGAAGAAGCTTCCCGGCTGGCCGGCGTCCCCGTGACGCGGGTAAAATACGCCGTGTACATCATCTCCGCCATGCTGGCGGGGCTGGCCGGCCTCATCTCGATTGCCATCAATTCCGCCGCCGACCCCGCAAATATCGGCCGAAACATGGAGCTGAGCGCGATCGCGGCGGTCGCGGTCGGCGGCACGTCGCTGCTCGGTGGCCGGGCGACGATCGTCGGCACCCTGATCGGCAGCCTCATCATTCAACTGACAACGTACACCCTCTTGACCGAGGGGCTCACCGACGCCTGGGTGCGGGTCGTCACGGCGGCCGCGATCCTGGCGGCGGTGCTGATCCAACGGCGCTCGACCCGGTAGCCAGGGGGCCGCGGAGCGGGGGGAAACTCGCTGCAACGTGAACGAAGACGGAGGACCGCGGTGACCGTCGGCACGCTCGACGCCCCAATCAGGACTGACCGTCGGGTGCGGCTGGCGGCGCTGATCCAGCGCCAAGGCGCGCTGATCGCGCTCGTGCTGACCGTGGTCCTCGGGCAAGCGATCTATGGTGACAAGGGTTTCCTGGGGGAGTTTAACGTCACCAACCTGCTTCGCTTCAATTCCATGATCGCCCTCCTCGCCCTCGGCATGACCTTTGTCATCATCACCGGCGGCATCGATCTTTCGGTGGGATCGGTCGCCGTCCTAGCGAGTGTGGTTGCCGCCAACATGAGCGGCCACGGCGTCTGGATCGCCACCGCCGCCGCCGTCCTGGTGGGGGCGGCGGTTGGCACCTTCAACGGCGGCGTCATCGCCGGCTTCGGGATCCAGCCGTTCATCGTCACCCTGGCCACGCTGCTGGCCGGGCGCGGGCTGGCGCTCTGGCTGGCCGATAACTCGGTGGCGCAGCTCGCCCCGGAAGCATTCACTAACGGCTTCATCGAGCTCAACAACTCGCGCCTGGTGGAGTGGAGCGTCGACCGCGGCGACCAAACTTACGGCTTGGTGGTGACACTGCCGGTCGCGATCGTGATCGTGGCCTACCTCATCGGCTCGATCCTGCTCAATTTCACCCGGTTCGGCCGTTCCGTGCTGGCGATCGGCGGCAACGAGGAAGCGACGCGACTGGCCGGGGTGCCGATCGCGCGCACGACGATCGCTGTTTACGTCATCTCGGGGGCGCTGGCCGGGCTCGCCGGCGCGATCCTGGCGGCCCAGACATTCAGCGGCAATCCAAACGAGGCGATTGGTTGGGAGCTGAGCGCGATCGCCGCCGTCGTCGTCGGCGGCACGCTGCTGACCGGCGGCCTGGGATCGGTCGGCACCACCCTCGTCGGCGTGCTGTTGCTCGGCGTCATCATCAACCTGCTCGGCCTGGCGAACCTCACCCCCTACTGGCAGCAGGTCATTCGCGGCCTCTTCCTCCTCGTCGTGGTCGTCCTTCAGAGCCGTCTCGTCGGCTTCGGCCGCCGGCGCGCGCTCGCGCCCTGATCGATTCAAGCTGCCCGCTGGGGCTCAACCGCAACGTTCAATTGGCTGAGCCATGCCGGCGCCAGGAGTCCAGGCCATTCCGCAACAGCTCGACGCCGGAGCCAACCGCGACATCGCCCCCGTCACCATCGGCCCAGACCGAGACGATGGCAAAGGTCACCACTTTGCCGGTGGCCATTACCGTCTCGATCGCGGTCACGACTTGCTCCATCGTGGGGCCGTCCGGCTCCTTCGTCCGGTGGTTTGGCACGTAGCGCTCATCGAGGATATCCGAGTCGATGTGCAGGTACAGCAAGTCACACCGGGCGGCCAGGTCCGCTACCGATTGCTCCAGGTCCGCACCGGGAAACCCCGGCCCCGGTGACGCGATCACGACATCGGTGGCGCGTATGAGCTGTTCCTCCGGCTCATCGAGGTTGCGGACATCGACCATCACAATACGGTCGGTCGGCAACGGCGCCGGCTGCCGCGACAGCTCCCGCCAGTGCGGGTAGGCCAGCCCGGCGGCGACCGCGACCGGCATCCCGCCCAGCATCCCGGTTAGCGTGGTTCGCGGCGTATTGAAATCGCCGTGGGCGTCGAACCAGACCAAGCCAATGCGGGCGGCGGCGCCATGAGCCTGTTGCAAGCCGCCGATGACGCCGGGCACCGAGGCGCAGTTGCCCCCGACCACCAGCACCGGCTTCCCCGCCCGCCGGCCGGCGGCCACGGCATCCGCGATCTCGCCCCCGAGCAAGCCGAGGTTGAAGGTCGGCTCCTCGGTCCGCTGGTCCTCCGGGAACCGCGGCTCCAAGACGGTCGTCTCGCCGAGCAGGTCATAAGCGCCGGACGCGGCATAGGTATCAACCGGGTCCCCGCCCGCGGCCGCCGGCTCATGCCCGTTGTAGCGGATCGGGACGACGTGCAGGCCAGGTAGCGTCGCGGTTTCCATGGTGCGGTTCCTTCCATTCCCCAAGAGTGATTGCAGCAGAGATATTCGAGTGTGCGGCCGGACCGGCCGCCGGTTCCTACCTACCAGTTGGTGAAGCTGCCGTCGGCGCGACGGAGTTGCGGTAAATCGGTCATCTGAAACGGGTGGGCTTTGGCCGCTTCCCGGTCAAACTCGACCCCGAGGCCGGGCAACGCCGACGGCCAGAGATACCCGTCGCGCCATTCGGGCTGCACCGGCACCACGTCGGTCAAGACGGTGCCGGTCGCCCGCGGCTGTTCTTGCACCGCGAAATTCGGTGTCGCCAGGTTGAGCTGCAAGCATGCCGCCGCCGAGATCGGCCCCAGCGGGTTGTGCAACGCCAGTGAAATGTAGTGCGTCTCGCACCAGCCGGCAATTTTCCGCGCCTCGGTGAAGCCGCCGGCGATGCAGAGATCGATCCGGGCGTAGTCGATCCACTCCTCCTCGATCAGCTGCCGGAACTCCCATTTGGAGCTGAAGTGCTCGCCCGCCGCCAGCGGCACCGCGGTCCGCGACCGCAACGTCTTGAACGAGTCCGGGTTCTCGGAGCGTAGCGGATCTTCGATGAAAAACGGCCGGAATGGCTCGACCGCCCGGCACAGCCGAAGCGCGTCGGGGAGATCGAGCCGGGTGTGGATATCGAAGCAGATCTCGATCTCGTCGCCGAGCGCTTCCCGGACCGCCGCAAACTGGGCAATCGCGGCGTCAACCGCCGGCCGCGGCTCCTGGATCTCTCCGCCGGATGGCAGTCCCCAGCGAACGAACTTCCAACCTGCTTCCTTGGTCTCCAAACAGGACTCGACCAGTGGTGCAATCTCCATCTCGTGTCCGACGTTATGCGGATAGCAGACCACCTTGTCGCGCACCCGCCCTCCGAACAGCTCGTGGAGCGGGACGTTGAGCGCCTTTCCTTTGATGTCCCAGAGCGCGATGTCGATCGCGGCGATGGCGCTAGCAATAATGCGTTGGGCGGGAAAGAACCCTCCCCGAAACAGCCATTGCCAGATATGCTCGGTCCGCATCGGGTCCTGGCCGATCAGCAGCGGTTTGAAGTGCTCGATCGCCCCAGCGACCGCTAGCTCGCGGCCGGTGATGCCGGCCTCGCCCACCCCGGAGATGCCCTCGTCGGTATCGACCACGACGAAGAGAAAGTTGCGGGCTCCTCCCCAGACCGGGATCGCCTCGACGTTCGTGATCTTCATCCATCCCTCCGTCGTGGCCGGCCTCACGCCAATCAAGCAACGATCACCACGTCCAGTTTTGCCTTCTTGACTAGCGCCACGAACGGTGGCAAATCAGCCTTGACGAGCGCGTCGAACCGATCGATTTCGGCCTCAATTCGCTCCGTCAGGTCGGCGAAGACGGACTCGGCGGCGGCGGTCGGCAGGTAGTCGCCGAGCGCGACCAGCGGCGTCAAGCCAGCCAGCTTGGCCAGGAGCTTGACCCCTTCATTGAGCGCATCGGCCCACCCCGGACGGAGATCGGGCACGAGCAGCGTCTTTTCGATCTCGAGCACCTTGTCCCGCAGCGCCTCGGCCGCCTCGGCGATGCTCTCGGCTCCGTCCCGGCTCTTGGTCCGCTTCGCCCAGCCGTCAAGCTGCTCGCGGACATCCCGCATCCGGTTGATCGCGATCACGGTCCGGTCAACCTGCCGATGAACCCGCACCAGCAGGTCTTCCTGCGCCTCCAGGTCCGCTTGGCTGGCAGGCCGGTTCGCCGGCTTCACCACCGAGAACGTCCGCCTCCGCTCCACGTCGCCAACCTTGAGCGTGACCTCGTATTCTCCCGGCGCCACGATCGGGCCCGCGATCGTCTCTTCCGCCGGCGGGTCTTTGCCTTCAATCTTGGTCGCCGGGGCGTACCGCAAATCCCAGACGAACCGGTTCCAACCGGCCTTGGCCGGCACCCGCCGCTCCTTGGCGATGGGCTCATCGTCCGTGGTTCGGCTGGTGAAGGTACAGACCTCTTTGCCCGACGCCTTCTTGAAGGTCAACGCGATTGGCCGCTCGGGATCGGCGTCGTCCGGCAGGAGGTAGGTCACGATGGCGCCGCGGGGGGCGTTCTCCCCGGCATCGAGAAAGGTGGTGACCAGCTCGCCGTCGGCCGTGGTCTCGACCTCGTAGCCGCCGCCGCGCGATCCCAGGTAGTTGGTCGTGGCCTTGACCGCGCCGCTCCAGTCGATCCCCGGCAGCCAGCGCTCGGTCGGACGCGGCGCGAACAGGTACGGCTCGCCGGCGGGAACGCCGTCCGCCGCCGCGTGCAACGGCGTCAGGTCGTCCAAAATCCAGATCGAGCGGCCGTGCGTGCCGGCGATGAGGTCGGTTCCCTTCACGAGGAGATCGTAAATCGGCGCCACCGGCAGGTTGAGCTGAAACGGCCGCCAATTCGCTCCATCATCGAAGGAGACGTGGACGCCGGTCTCGGTCCCGGCGTAGAGCAGCCCGGCCTTGGCCGGGTCGCACCGGATGACGCGGGTGAAATCGTCGGCCGGGATGCCGGCGTCGATTCGCGACCAGTGCTCGCCATAGTCCCGCGTCACGTAGAGGTAGGGCCGGTAGTCGTCGAGCTTGTATCGGGTGCCGGCGACATAGACCGTCCCGGGATCGAATGGTGACGGCTCGATTCCGGACATCATGGTCCATTCGGGGAGGTCGGGCGGGGTCACGTCCTGCCAGCTCTTGCCGCCGTCGCGGCTGACGTGGATCAGCCCGTCGTCGGAGCCGGACCAGAAGACGCCCGCCTCGTGCGGCGACTCGATGAACGAATAGACGGTGGCGTACGTCTCCGCCCCGATCGCGTCCTTGTTGACGGGGCCGCCGGTCGCTTGCAGCGTTTCCGGATCGGCCCGCGTCAGGTCCGGGCTGATCGGCTCCCAGGTCTGACCTTCATCGGTTGTGCGCAGCACACGATCACCCCCGATGTAGACGGTGTTGGGATCGTGCGGGGAAAAGACGATCGGATAGGTCCAATTGAACCGCTGCTTCAGCTCGCTGGCGCCGGTGCCGCCCATGCTCTCCGGCCAGGAGGTGATGAGCCGGATCTGGTCGGTCCGCCGATCGTAGCGTTGCAGCGCGTTGCCGCCGCCGGGCGAGGAGCCAATGGCGCCGACGTAGATCACCTCGGGATCGTCCGGTTTCGGCACGATGTAGCCGCTCTCGCCGGTGCCGGCCAGGAAGGAGTCTTGCCAGGTGATCGCGGCGTGGTTGACCCGGCTGGGAACGCCGATGCTGGAATTGTCCTGCTGGGTGCCATAGACGGTGTAGGGTTCCTTGGTGTCGATCCCGAGGTGGTAGAACTGCGCGGTCGGCTGGTTGTAAATCGTCGAGAACGTCTGGCCGCCGTCGTACGAGACGCAGGCGCCGCCATCGTTCCCCTGGATCATCCGCTGGTTGTGGCGCGGGTCGATCCAGAGGTCATGGTTGTCGCCATGAGGCGTGGCGTACTCCTCAAACGTCTTGCCGCCGTCCGAGCTTTTCCAGAATTCGAGGTTGTTGACCCAGACGGTGTCGGCGTCCTCCGGGTCGGCCGTCAGGTGAATGTAGTACCAGGCGCGGGAGACAAGGTTCTGGTTGTCGCTGACCTTCTCCCAGTGGTCGCCGTAGTCGTCCGAGCGGTAGAGGCCACCCTCCTTGGCATGCTCGATCAGGGACCAGACGCGACCCGCCTTCGCCGGCGAGGCGGCAACGCCGAGCTTGCCGAGCGTCCCGACCGGCAAGCCTGGATGTCGTGAGATGTCCTCCCAGGTGTCGCCGCCATCGACGGACCGCCACAGCCCGCTGTCGGGGCCGCCTGAAGAGATCATCCACGGCGACCGGAATGCTTCCCAGATCGTGGCGTATAGGATGCGCGGGTTCGTCTCATCGACGCTGAGATCGACCGCCCCCGCCTTGTCCGAAACGAACAGCACCTGGTTCCAGGTCGCCCCGCCATCCACGCTCTTGAAGACGCCGCGTTCCCGGTTCTGGCCGAAGGCGTGGCCGAGCGCCGCCACCCAGACCACGTCCGGGTTTTGTGGGTGGACACGGATCTTGCCGATATGGCGGGTATCCCGGAGCCCGACATTGGCCCAAGTGCGCCCCGCGTCCGTGCTCTTGTAGACGCCGTCGCCATGCGAGACATCGATCCGGATCGTCGTTTCGCCCGTGCCGGCGTAGACCACGTTCGAGTCGGACGGGGCGACGGCCAGGGCCCCGACCGATGCGGTCGTGAAGTACCCGTCGGAAACGGGCCGCCAATAGACGCCGCCATTGGTCGTCTTCCAGACGCCGCCGGCGACCGCCCCAAAGTAAAACGTGCCGGGATCATCGTAACTGCCGCTCACGGCGACCACCCGGCCGCCGCGGACCGGGCCGATGCAGCGCCACCGCAACAGCCCTTCGAAAATTCGCTCGTCTGCGACCGATTCGGACACGATAGCCCCTTTCCTCGCGTAGCGAGCTCTCAAGCCGGCGACAGCGGGCGCTCCGGTTCACGCTGGCGCCAAGATACCGCGATCGCGATGCCTCCGCGCCGCCTACCCGACTCGATGTTGTTCCACCAATGGATTCGGGCGGTAGAGAAACGAGTCATGAGACAGGTTGTGGCACGGCAACCAGTTCTCTGCCAGCGTCGCCTCCAGCTGAGCCATGCCTCGTTGTCTACGATGTGGAGAGCGGGGCCACGACGCCGGTCGTCTTCATCGCTGCCCGGCTGATCTCACCAATAA